>JAHBVI010000069.1 GCA_019637635.1 Anaerolineae bacterium | reverse complement strand
ACAATGTCCTAATGGGAGGAGTAGGCATCCTAATGGGAGGAGTAGGCATCCTCAGGACAAGTTCTGAGGATGCGAACTCCGCTTTGATCTCCTAACAATGGAAAAGCATTACTTTGGTGCAAATGGGGCTTCCGTTACCAGGTGGGATACCAGCAGTTTGAGATAAAAAACGGGCAAAAACCACTCCATACCAGGCGGCTGCGGCAGGGCGTAAAACGCTAGAAGTAACGAGAGCAGATAGAGGGTATAGGCCAACGGCCGTTGCAAATACAATGGCGTCTTCAATATCAACGCTGCCGCCAGCAGCAAATACCCATACACCACCGCCACATAGAGCCAATTCCCACCCAAAAACAACCAGCCCACCAGCAGCGGGTGCAAAAAGTGAACGGCCACAAATTGCAAATGATCCCGGAAGGTCGCCTCTGGCCGATGATACCAGCGTTTGGTCGTAGACGTGGCATTGGTAACCACCCCGCCTACCAGATCAAAAGCCAGCAGCGCGGCTACCAACAACTGTACGATAGACCACCCCAAGTCGGCATAAACCGCATAAACCGGCGCAGCAATACCGGCGATCACCGTCGGGATCAGTATCAGCCATTGTTCGGCATCCGTCGCCCCTGGCCCTACAAACCTGTCCCATTACCCGGCCAGCCCGGTACGCGGTTCTGGCGGCGTCCAGTTCACGGCGCGCTCATTCATTGCTTACTCCTCGGCCAGCAAGGCAATATCATCCACTTCCACTTCAAAACCATGCCCGGAGAAAACGAGGACGATGCTTTCGATGTAACGGGGGGGCAAACGGCCGTGCCGCGCCAACTCCCCCCGAAAATCAGCGATCTCAAAAAAATAATCCTGCTGCATGGGTACGCGAATGTGCGGCCCCTGCACCATCGCACAGGTGGTACAGCTATCCGGCGTCAGATTGGGGTCCACCTCGCCGGTAGCATAAAACCCCTGCTGCCAGGTGCTGCTGCCCCCGCCTTCATCCACGTAATTCACCCGCACAAATAAAGGGCACTCGCTGCCCTTCACGCCACATACCCCCAACGTCTCGTTCAAAACGCGGAACGTGAGCAGCAACCGCAACGACGTTAATTCACTGACATCCTGGTTAATGGCCTGTCGCAGCGAAACTTCGGCGTGCCCCACTCCCTGGCGGGTGATGTTCAAGCGGGGGTCGCCCCCCACCGTTAACGTGCGTACCTGCCCCTCCGGCTGCGCGGCCAACTCCACAATCCAGGGATTTAATATCCACTGCTCCCGGCTGCGGTCGAAGTTGCCGTTGGTGATCAGATTTCGCTCGGTACCCAATGGCCCTTCGGGCGGCGAACCGGCGGGAATACGGGCGCGGGCGCCCGCAGGCAGCCGCAGCCCTTCACCCGCCGCGGCAATATCCACCTGCCCGCTTTGAACCGTCACTTGCGTATCTTCCGGCGTGACCACCACAGCGTATTGGCCCGGTTCGGCCAGCGCCAGTTCGCCGTGCGGCGTTTGCAAAAGGACAGTAAGCGGGCGCGTCTCGTCTTTGTTCACATGAACGCGAATACGGCCGTTATCCAGACGCACAACGAGGGAACGGTTGTGACCACTCATGGCAAAACGCGGCATCTCTGCTTCCTGCAAATGAAGATCCGTGTTGCTGTATAGCTGAAACAAAGCCAGCAGGTGATCACTTTCCGGCGGGCGCACCGACACCAGAGCCGTAGCCGTGTTGCCCGTCAGCACATGCTCACCGGCGGTCACACCTTGCCCGGCGTCTCCGACAATGATTGCCCGGCGGCCGCCGGTTTCATCATCAATACCCACCGTGCCCTGGTTTGCCTGCACCACCACAGCTAACGGCCGTGTGGCATTTTGTAAATAAGCATTAACCAATACCGGTGTACTGATGCATATCAGGGTAAAGACAGTAAAACTGGCAATCAAGACTATCCAGGCTGTCCGCTGCCGTTCCAGACTTAACTTTTCATCGAGTATCATCATTCACCATCGAATATCAAAGCGACTAAATTCCCCGGTAGCTTCCTGCCATTGGGCGGCCACCTCGGTCACGTGGGCCATCGCTGGCCCGTGCTGCAAAAAGGCCGCCAACTGTTCCAAAGGCAGTTTATCCCCTTCGGCCACCACCTGCACCGCGCCATCGGGCCGGTTGGCCACCCAGCCCACCAGCCCCAGCCGCTGCGCTTCCAACCGGGTGTAATGGCGAAAGGAAACGCCCTGCACACGGCCGTAAACAATGGCTGTTAGTCGTTTCATCTTGCTTACCTCTTCACTATCTCCCGCAGCAGCCGTCCCGGTAACGTGGGGCCTTCGTAAATGAGCGCCGTGTAGAGCTGCACCAGGGTGGCGCCGGCATCCAGTTTGGCGCAAATGTCGGCCGCCGTAAAGATGCCACCAACGCCAATGATGGGCAAACGGCCGTTTGTTTCCCGATGAATATGCGCAATGATTTCCGTACTACGGTCGGCCAACGGCCGTCCACTCAACCCGCCCGCCTCCTCTGATACCGCCGACAGCAACCCGTTCCGGCTGAGGGTGGTATTGGTGGCAATGATGCCATCAATACCGGCGTCTTGCACGGCCGTGAGCATCTCATCCAGTTCCGCCCAGGCCAGATCAGGCGCAATTTTCACCAGGAGTGGCCGGGGCGTCAATTGATGCTGGTACGCCAGTTTTTGGTTCTCGGCCGTCAGCGCCCGCAGCAAATGACCCAGATAATCGCCGCCCTGCAAGTCACGCAGCCCCGGTGTGTTGGGTGAACTGATATTCACCGCCAGATAATCGGCATACAGGTACACGGCCTGCATGACAGCGATGTAATCCTGGGCAGCCTCGGCCAGCGGCGTCTCTTTCTGTTTGCCCAGGCTGACACCCAGGATGAAATCACGGGGCTGTTGGCAAAGGGATTTGAGATGGGGCACGGCCGTGTCCACCCCCTCGTTTGGAAATCCCATCCGGTTAATGAGCGCCTTGTCCAGCATCAGGCGGAAAATGCGCGGGCGAGGATTGCCCGCCTGTGGCCGGGGTGTGAGCGTGCCCACCTCCACGTGCCCAAAACCGAGCGCCGCCAGACCAACCGCCACCCGCACATCCTTATCAAACCCGGCGGCCATGCCCAGCACATTGGGAAAAGTCAGACCAAACAGTTTGACTGGTTGGTGGGGGATTTTTCCGGCGAGACGATGCAGCAACGGCCGTCCCGCCCAACTCTGCCCATACTCTAATAGCGCCAGCGTGCGTTCATGCGCCGTTTCCGGGTCCACCTGGCTCAATAATGGAAATATCAATCGTCGGTACATACCCCCGATTATACGAGGGGTGGTCGGTTATCGGTAATCCGTATTCCGTAATCCGTTTCCGTTATCCGTTATCCGTTATCCGTTTTCGGGCTTCGGATTACCGATTACGACTTACGGATTACGGGTCACGCATCACGTTTCACCGGTACACCCCCTCCACAATCACCTCCCCCTCCCGCAGTTCCAGGCGGGTGAGTTCGATGGGCAGTTGCAGGTTGTCATAGACCGACTGCGCCTGGGCCACCAGCGCCACCAGGAAATCGGGCGCGGCCGCGCCGCCCATGCCCAACTCTTGAATCTGCCCCACCGGTTTACCATTGACCAGGGAGACAGTGGCCCGACCGTACACCGGCGTCCGCAATCCGCCCACATGCAGCAGCCCCCGCCCCACCACCCCATCCGGGTGAATCTCCACCTGTGGGTGGCTGAACGGCAACTGCTGGCGCGGCTCAATGAACCAGGCAATCGTTTCCGCCGCCATCTGGTCGGTGATCACCAGTTGGAACGGTTCGCCGATGGCGTCCCGCGCCCGCCAATGCTCGCGCACCTCGGCAACTTCCGGGTGCAAAATCGGCTCCGCCTTCGGCCAATCCACCCGCCCGGCGACCAATAGCCAGGCCAGCCCATTTGCCAGCAGCAGCGCCAGCGCGATCCACAGATTCCTTGAGGATAGTGATTTTTTCATGACCATTTATGCGTAATCCGTTATCCGTGACCCGTAATCCGACTTCGGTTTACGGGTTACGGCTAACGAATCACGTTTCATTCCCAATGTTCCAGCAGCGCCCGCACCTCTTTGGAGAAACCGCGCACTTTGTCCAGGCGGCGTTCCAGGGCGATACCCACCGCCACCAGGAAGGCGCCAAGCAACAGCAGCACGTAGGTATTGGCCGCCAGGAGTGGTTCGACTAGCTGTCCGGCAACGGCCGTGATCACCCCACCCACACCGGCATACAACAGCCGCCGCAGCCGGCGCATACTGCCAAACCAGGCCACCAGCAGTCCCTCGCCCATCATCACCAGGGCATAGACGCCGCCATATGGCCCAAACGATTGCCAGAAGGCCGAACCAAAGAGCAGCAGCAGCGCCGCCCGATCAATCCACCGCGCCAGACCACGGCTGCCCCAATTCCATTCCGCCCACCCCACGCCGAGCAGATAGAATCCGGCCGGAATCGCATAAAGCTGCAACTCTTGTCGCCCGCTCAAGAAGTAAAGCCAGCCGCTCCACGCCCCCAGCAGCATGAGTACCGCCCCATACCCCAACCAGCGCCACCGCTCCACCAGCGCCGCCGTCAGATAAAACAGCGCCGCCAGCGCCAACGTCAGCAGCCACGCCTGGATATCGGCCACCGGTGTGCCCGCATCCACTATCCAGTCAAACAGCATGAAACTGCCTAAAAAGTCGTTGAAGGCCAGCACCAGGACGGCTATGGATAAAAGCCAGCCGCCAAAATAGAACGGCCGTGTCCAGACAAAAGATAAAGATTGGAGATTGGAGATTGAAGATTGGCCAATCTCCTTGTATTGCCGCAGCCGCAGCCAACCGCCGGGTACGCCATAGGCCAGCGCCAGCAGGGCAAAGGCGGGCAGGCTTTGGGGAAAGGGGATGCGCAGCCAGGCCATTAACTGGGCTAAGCCAACCACACCCAACAACAGCGCCAATGCCGCCAGCCAGCGATCCCGCCATAGCGTGGCCAACACGGCCAGCAGCAGCACATGGGTCAGCGTCACGGCCGTGCCCGCCCCCCCCGCCGCCACCGCCAACATCTGCCCCATGGCCACATTCACCACCAGCAGCAGATACAACGGCCGTGACCAGCCATCCCTGGCCCCTAGAAAGTGCGGCGCTTCCCCGCCCAATTTTTGCAGCGCCAGCGCCACCGCCGCCGTCAACAGCGTCATCGGCAAAAAGGCCAGCGCCAGCTCTGCCGTCGTGTCTATCCAGCCAAACCAGCGCATAACGGCAAACCAGGCCAATTGCAGCCAGCCCCAGGCCAGCAGCAGCCACACCTGCCGCCGGAAACGAAACAGGTAATAGGTGAACACGGCCGTGCCCGCCGCCAACACCCACAGCCACCACCCCGCATTGGTTATCGTCAGCCCGGCGCTGGCGACCGCCCCCACCAGCGCCGCCACATACAAAGACCAGCCCCACCATTGCAAAAAGGGCAGCGGGCCGGACGATTGCCAGAGTGTAGCCAGGGTGCGCAGCCGCCCCATTTTCTCCGTCTCCGCCAGGTCTGGCTCCGTGCCCCAGTGGGCATCCAGCCAGCGCGCCAGCGCCAGCGCCGCCAATATACCCGGCCACAGCGCCAGCCCCAACGCAACTTCCCGCACCCCCAACAAATCCAAAGCCGCCAGGTAAGAAACCGCCGTCAACGCCACCGCCAGATGATGGACCACCGGCCAACGCTGCCACACGGCCGTTGCCGCCCAAATACCCGCCGCCAATCCATAACCGACAAACTGTCCCATCCTGGTCTCATCACTGAGTACCAGGCCAATGATGCTCCAGACAAACAGCATCACCAACAGCGGCGGCGCGTAGACGGCCAGACTACGCCGGACGAGCAGCCAGGCCAGCACTAGGTAGAATCCACTCAGGCTAATAAATAACCAGCCGGCGGCATAATCCTGATAAACGCCCAACTCTGATAACAAAAACGCCCCCGCCAAGGGGAATGTGACCGTGCCGGGATACCACCAGCGCGGTTCGCGGAAGAGCCAGACGGACAGCACCGCCAGCCCGGTGTCAAACAAGAGGGCGCCAATGAGAACGGGCCGGTCGCCAGCCACGAGCAAGGTGCCCACCACGGCTGTACCATAGGCCATGATGTAAAACGGCAGCCGGTAGCCGGGTATGCGCCAGGAAAGCCAGCGCCCCACCATCAGCAATGGCAACGAGAAGGCCAATAGCAGCAGACCAACGGCCGTCAACGTCCAGCCGGGCCACAGCCACACCAGCCCATATACCGCCCACAGAGGCAGCAAAAAGAGCAGCGGGTATAAAAATCGCTCTGAGGGTGGTTCTGTTTTGTCACGAAAATGGGCGTCCATCCACACGGCCGTGCCATAAAAAATCAGCCCCAAGGCAACGGCCGTGACAGACGCCTGTGCCTGCCAGCACCCCCACAACAGCGCCACCGGCGCCAGCACATGGGCTACCACCAGCAGCGGGCGGCCCCACCAGCCCGGCCCTAACCGCCACTTCAAGAGAATGGCAATGCCCAACAGCGCCAGGGCCAGCACCATCCAGTTCAACCCATACCATTCCGGGCGGGGTGGCGGCCACAGGTACCAGCCGCGCCCGATGAGCAGCGTCCAGGGTGCCAGGATAAGCACCGCCGCCAGCCAGCCAAAGCGTTCCTGCCGATACAGCCGCGCCGCCAGGGCATACAGCCCCACCAGCAGCAGCAGGGCCACAATGCTCCACGTCTGCTGCGTCACGCCGCCGCCCAACAAGAATAGATTACGCACCAGCGCCAGCCCGATGACACCAACAGAAACAAGCCAACCGGTACGGGTGAGCGGCCGTTGGTACAGCCGCCAGATTGGCTGCCACGTCCCACCCCGCTGCTGCATCAGCCAATACAACAGCCGCTCCGTCAGGATCAGCCCGATTGCCAGCAGCGCCGCCAGCGCCGCCGAACGGCCACTGCCCCGGCTGTATATCTTCACAAAAAGCCCACCGGCGACCGCGATTGACCAGACGCCCAGGTAAGCCCAGCCTACCTGATAAGATGACCAGGCATACACCAGCAGACCACCGCCCAAGAAGAGCTGCGACAGGGCCACCCACACCAGGTCTGGTTCGGCCACACTGAGCACTAACAGGACGTTCACGGCCGTTAACCACATCGTCAACACCAGCGCCACCTGCTGCAAATGGGTCAACCGTTCCCCCCGCTGCCAGCGCCACCCTTCTGCCGCCACCAAATAGGCGGCGATGATGAGCGCCATCACCGGATTTGTCTGCATCTCTGGCAAGCCCCAGGCATTCAGCAGCAGCGCCGCCCCAACGGGCAAAAACAGGCCACCCGGCCATAACCAGCGCCGGTTATGCAGCACCCCGGCAGCCACAAAATAAAAGACCGCCAGCAGCAAGAAAATAACCCCCACTGTCCATTGCCGCTGGCTCAGAAAAGCAGTGGACAGGGCCATGAGGGCGCTGAGATGGGCGGCTGTTTGCCAGGCACGGCCGTAGGCCACCTGCCGCCGCCGCACCCAGAGGCACACACCCAACAGGGCATAGGTCACGGCCGTGTACATCAAGGGCAGCATGGGCGAAGCCGGACGGGCAAACGGCCATAAAAACCAGACCCAGGGCACAATTGCCAGCGCCGCCCCCCAATGAAACAGCGTCGTTTGCCAGCGGGTCAACCGCCGGTGCGCCAGCAGCGCCAATACACCTGCTGTCTGCCCATGCGCCAGATAGGCCAGCCAGATATTAACGCCAATCCAATTCACCAGGGCATAGTTCAGCAACTGCCGGGCAACCAACAACAGCGGCGGCAGGATGGATAAAGCGGCTAACAGGTAGGCTGCGCCGAAGAGAGGAACGGTGAATTGAGAGATTGAGAGATTGGGAGATAGATCACCTTTTAATCTCCTAATCTCCCAATCTCCCAATCTCACGCCCGCCACCATATGCAAAATCGCCAATAACGCCCAGGGCAAAATCAGTTCGGTCGGCGCAGCACCGCGGCCGCCCTGCCAGGCGGCAGAAGCGGTAAGCAGGAAGAGGCTCATGCCCCACAGGGCGCGCGGCTGCTGCCAGAGTACGGCCGTGAACACCATCACCCCCGCCAGCAGCAAATGGGTTACGGCTGCCGCCTGGACTGTTTGCAATGACCACACGGCCGTGACCACCAGCAATACCACCGCTGCCCGCAGGAAGATACGGCCGTAAACGGCCATCCCGCCGTCTGCGGTCGTCCCATCTTGCTGCTGCCAGCGCCGCGCCAGCAGCAGATAAACGGGCAGCAACAGCGCCCAACCCACAGCCGCCCAGGCCGGCGCAATTTCTCTGGGAAGGAACAGGGCACGTGCCGTCAGCCAGACGGCCACAGGAAAGACAAAGGCGGTGGCCCAGGCCAGGGTGCGCAGCCGGGTACGCCGCAGCATGATGATGAATACTACGCCACTCAACCACCAATTGAACGCTACGGCCATGTGGAAGGCGCTGCTGCCGCCGCGAAAGTAACTCCAACCCACTCCCACCAACAGCGTGGGCACGGTCAGCGCCAGTGCCATCTGGCCGAACGGCCGTGCCAGGAATTGCCATTTGCCCGCCCTGGGATGCAGCCATTCACCCACCAGCGCCAGGGCTACGGCCGTACCCATCACCCCCACCTGCCACCAGGCCCGACCCACCCCCACCATGTTCAGGGTAGCGACCAGCAGGCTGCCCGCCGCCAACCCGATGAGAAAACCGAAGAAGGAGGCTTGCAGCCAGACGGCCGTGACCAGATAGGCCGCCAGGCAAACAGCCGAAGCGGCCAGCCAGATAGTGGGCCAGCTCTCAGGTGGGAAACCCTCGGAGAGGTAAAAGGCGTAGAAGTCGAGCGGCACCAGCAACGAACCGACAGCGATGAGGGCAATGCCGGAACCGTGCAACTGCATCCGTTGGTAGACATACCAGCCCAGAGCGTAAAAGGCGGCCGTAAATCCGCCCAAAAAGGCGATCTGCACCGCCGCCGGGAACGTACCCCAATTCCAGGCTACCCAGGAGATACCGGCGGCGACCAGCAGCATCACCCCCAGAAACAACACCGCCTGCAAGGTACGCTCGGAAAGCAACGTCTCCCACACCCGGTCCCAGGTAAGCGCCGGGCGGCGGAAACGCCCAGAGACGGGTGCAGCGGAAGTAGCCAGATCGTCGGGAGATTTCTCTTTGGCAGGTGAAGATACAGACGGCGCAATAGAAGCGGCTTCAGGTCGTTCCACCAATCCCGCTTCTATTTCCAACGCTTCTATTTCGGTGGACAGAAGGTTTTTGACCACTTGATAGGCATAGGGGTACATCAAGTTGAGGTTGAAGAGGTTGGTGGCTGTTTTCAGGACAAACCGTTTTTGGGCCAGTTGTTGCAGGGCTTGCACCTGGCTGTCGGTAGGCGGTGGGATCAGCGGGGCATCAAGCAACTGCTCCTGCAATGCTTCAATATGGCCGTAGGCATCCAGGACCGTCTGGTCGGCAGTATTTTTGTTGATCCAACCACTGCGCTGCCACCGGGCAACGGCCGTGATGACGGCCCGCCAGTTTGCCATTTCGGCAGAGAGTTCGGCGGCGGCTACGGCCGTGAGCGGCTCCCGCAGCCCTAATTCCACCTCCACCCGACGGCGCTGCTTTTCATACCGTTCGCGCAAATCACGCACAGCCGCCGACAGATGTGCCCAGGTTGCCATCTCTGTTAACAGAAATGTCAGGTTGGCATACTGCTCCAGCGCCAACGCATCGCCGGTAAACTGGCATTGTTCACAGGGAGCGCATAATTGGAAATCATCGGAGTTACATTTTGGGCAACGCATAACAACGAACCTCCGCCAGCATCATAACAGAACGGTTCTACCATACACAACACCACACGTGCCCCAATCAGGACACCTGAGTGCTAGTGATGCCATTGTAATCGGTGTTAGACTATCTCACCTGTCGTTTGTGTAACGTTCTGGCAACATTCCGGTGAGCAGGTGAGCAGGTGAAGGGGCGAGAGAGTGACGGGAAAGAACTTCGCATTCCTGGCGGATCATCATTCGCCAAAACGAAAGGCGGTGACTTCTTCTTGCAGGGCGGTTTTGGTTTCAGGGGGGATCATGTTCCAGGGGATGTTATGGACGGCGCCATAGAGGGCATACAGCAAATTCAAACTGGCTCTGGGCTGCCGGGCCTTTACCAGGCAGTACGCTTCCACTACCCCCACCTCCGTTAGCTCTGCCCGCGTATGAACGCCAATCTCCGCCAACCACTGTGATGATGTTGGGCCTAGATTAAGGGAATTTTCAAGAGAACTGGCATTTTTATGGGTCATTAGTGCCAATCACCTGTCATTCCGAGTGGAGTCTTCGGAACGAGGAATCTTCCCCCCTATCAGGTGATAGAGATTCCTCGTCGAAGACTCCTCGGAATGACAGGTTCACCTAATCATCGTTGAGTTGCAGAACGGACATGAAGGCTTCCTGGGGGACTTCGACGGAGCCGATCATTTTCATGCGCTTTTTGCCCTTTTTCTGCTTTTCCAGCAGTTTCTTTTTGCGGGTGATGTCACCGCCGTAACATTTGGCCAGCACGTCTTTGCGCATGGCTTTGACGTTGGCGCGGCTGATGACGCGGTTGCCCACGGCCGCCTGGATGGGCACTTCAAACATCTGGCGCGGGATTTTCTCTTTGAGAGCGGAGACGAGTTTTTGGCCGCGATGGTAGGCGTCGTCGGTGTGGACGATCATGGCCAGGGCGTCTACCGGAGTTTTGTTGACGAGGACTTCGAGTTTGACGAGGTTGGAGGCGCGGTATTCTTTGAATTCGTAATCCATGGAGGCGTAGCCGCGGGTGCCGCTTTTGAGTTTGTCGTAGAAGTCTACGATCATTTCGGCCAGGGGGAGTTCGTAGTGGAGGACGACACGGCCGGGGGCGGGATATTCCTGCCCCATGAGGACGCCGCGCCGTTTGATAACCAGGTCCATGATGACGCCGTAGTATTCTTCGGGGGTGAAGATGTGCACGTCCATCCAGGGTTCGCGCACTTCGTCGAAGGTGGCGGGATCGGGCAGGTCGGCGGGGCTGTTGATGATGCGCACTTCGCCGGTGCCGGACATGACGACTTCGTAGCGGACGCTGGGGGCGGTGGCGACGAGGTCGAGATCGTATTCGCGTTCGAGCCGTTCCTGAATGATTTCCATGTGGAAGAGGCCGAGGAAGCCGCAGCGGAAGCCGAAGTTGAGGGCGCTGGAGGTTTCGGGTTCAAAGACGAGGGAGGCATCGTTAAGTTGCAGTTTTTCGAGGGCTTCTTTGAGGATGGCGTAATCTTCACCTTCGGAGGGGTAGAAACCGGCGAAGACCATGGGTTTGACGCGCTGGAAGCCGGGCAGGGGATCGGTGGCGGGTTGGTCACGCAGGGTGATGGTGTCGCCGACGCGACATTCGCGGACGGTTTTGAGGCCGGTGGCGATGTAGCCGACTTCGCCGGCTTGCAGGCGGTCTGTGGGTTTCATGGCCGGGGAGAAGGTGCCGATTTCGATGGGTTCGACGGTGACGTCGTTGGAGAGCATTTTGATCCACTGCCGTTTTTCGATGGCCCCTTCAAAGATGCGCACGTAGGCGATGACGCCTTTGTAGGAGTCATAGTGGGAGTCGAAGACGAGGGCGCGGAGGGGGGCGTCGGTATTGATGGTGGGAGGGGGAACGTGTTTGACGACGGCTTCGAGGACGGATTCGACGTTTTCGCCGGTTTTGGCGCTGATGGGGATGGCGTCTTCGGCGGGGATACCGGTGACGTTTTCCACTTCTTCGGCGACGTCGTCGGGCAGGGCGGCGGGCAGGTCTATTTTGTTGATGACGGGCAAGATTTCTAGCCCGGCTTCGACGCCCAGGTAGAGGTTGGCCAGGGTTTGGGCTTCGATGCCCTGAGTAGCGTCTACAACCAAAATGGCGCCTTCGCAGGATTTGAGGGCGCGGCTGACTTCGTAGCCGAAGTCTACGTGGCCGGGGGTGTCAATCAGGTTGAGGATGTAGTCACGGCCGTCTTGGGCGGTGTAGTTCATGCGCACGGCCGAGGCTTTGATGGTGACGCCTTTTTCGCGTTCGAGGTCCATGCTGTCCAGGACTTGCTCTTGCATTTCGCGGTCGGAGATGGCGCCCGTGAGTTGCAGAAGGCGGTCGGCCAGGGTGGATTTGCCGTGATCTATGTGGGCAATGATGCAGAAGTTGCGGATGTTGCTTTGTGTCATAATCCCAAGTATATCATTTGTGAAACGTAAAACGTAAAACGTGATGGGCCGTTTGACGGCCGTACCCCCACCCGCTACTATAGAAATCCTATGACCACAGATGACCCCCTGCACCCCCACAGCCACGACCCCAACCCGGAACCGCCATCCGATGACCCCACATTGCTGTTGGTGTTAACCGACGGCCGTAGCCACCCCATCCCTTTCCCCACGCTGCAACAATTACCAGAAACAACCATGCCCCGCTGCTTCATCATCAGCACCGGGCACGGCACGTCTGGCCCCTTTGCCTTCACCGGGGTGACGCTGCATGATTTTGCCCAGGTTTACATTACCGGGGAATGGGCACACGTGGAGGTCATCAGCGGCGATGGTTTTGGCTGCCGGGTATGGGCGAATGAGGCGAAGGAAACATTGCTGGCCTGGGGGATTGACGGCCGTACTCTCACCCGCCGCGAAGGATGCGTCCGCTTGATTGTGCCCTCGGAACGGGATGATGCCTTGCGGCAGGTGAAATGGGTAAGCGAGATACGAGTGCGGTCGCCAGAATAGTCAGGTAAACCTGGCAGATAATCGTTATCTGCCAGGCTCACCGACCCTCCCATTCTCAAAACGTAAATAGACGTTTTTAACTGGCAAACAGGGCGTGGTCGGTCAGGGCCGCCACAAAAAGCTCCAGCTGTGCTTCTGCCGGGTGAATAACGGTGGATGATGCTGTGAATACCTGGCAGAGATCACGCGCCAGACTGCTCTGACCATCGGTGACGGCCACACGGCCGTGACGCTCCTTCACCAGTTGTAACAAAGGCCGGACACGGGCATCTTGCCGCAGCGTTTCCCCATTCCGACCGCCAGTGGGCAATATCAGCAAACAATCTTCCGCTACATTATCAAAAGGGTGTTCAGCCAGGGCGCAATCTGCTTTAATACCCACACCCTGGCGGCTGTACACCAACTTGTTAAATAAACTTACACTCTTGATGGGTAGCCCCGCCTGACGAAATTTGTGAATGAGATAGACCACCTCAAACTCATCAAACCCATCGCCGATCAAAATGAAACTTCTGGTTCTGCCCTTTTTTTCATTTCGGCCCTTTAGGGACATCTTCTCCATCCTCGTGCTGCTAACCGCTCACAAGGTTAACGGCCGTTTATCTGTAAAGTTAATCAATAATGTTAGCCACCATTGGTGCAGCTTGACGTGCAAGCCTCGCCCGCAACATCGGGCAAATAAGTACCGGCGGCGACTGAACTACCTTTCATTGGCACGGCCGTCAACAGACCCATTGCCAAAACAATTACCAAAACCACCTCTGCCACTGTTAATTTAACTTTTGTTGTCATTTTTCTATCCCTCTGCATTTCTTCATGCTTCACAATTTGCTTATGCCAATTTCTGTGGAGCGCGCGTCTCATGCATGTAGCGTACACAATTGGCACGGGAAATGAGTCCAAACCTGGTACAAACTGGGTGCAAAAGCAGTCCAAATAGGTGGTAAACTAGACGGAATCAAATTGCTGCTTAAAGTGAAGAGAGGCTAGGGATAACAAAAGCGGAATAAAGGCATGGAAGAGCAAATCATCATCAGTGAAGAGCAAATTCTGGCGGCATTACAACTGTGGCACGAAGGGGAAACGGCCGTGTGGCCCCTGGCACACTTACGGTTAGGACTGCACATACGCGGAGAACAGGCCCTCTATGGCTCTCTGGCAGATACCGGCCTGGCAGCCCAAAATCGGGCCATCCTCAGCCTGGGGCTGGACAAACTACGCGCCAGCTATCCCGAAGGCGAGGAACTGCTGCGGCAGCGATACGAACACCGGCAAGACATCCTGGTGATCACCAACAGCATGAACATGTCTCGCTCCAGTTTCTTCTACCGGCAAAAACAGGCCGTTACCGACCTGACCGAAATACTCAATGAACTGGAAAAAGAAGCCTGTCTGGATTGGCAAGAGCAAATGATAACCCGCCTGGAACCACCCAGCTACACCACCCTCGTCGGCATCGAAAAACCATACCAGGTAATGGTCTCCGCCCTTTTAGACGCCAACGAACCTTTCATCCTCTGCCTGGATGGCCTGGGTGGGCTGGGCAAAACCGCTCTGGCCGATTATTTAGTGCGGCAGGCCATCGCCACCGTGCGCTTTGATCAAATCGCCTGGGTGACGGCCAAACAAACACACCTTTCCACACGCGGCCGGCTGCAAATAAATTCCGGCCGGCCCGCCCTAACGTTTCCCATGTTGATTGATGAATTGACCACCCAGTTTGACCTGCCCCAAAGTTTCAATGGCTCCCAACTGCACAAACAACGCCTGGTACGGCACCACCTCCAGGAAAGCCCCTGCCTCATTGTCATAGACAACCTGGAAACGGTAGCCGATTATGCCGCGCTCATCCCGGAACTGCGCAAATGGCAAAATCCCAGCAAATTTCTCATCACCTCGCGGCTGCGGCTGCTAGACCAACCCGGTGTTTTTTCTTATTCCTTAACGGAACTGGCAGAAACGGCCGTGTACCAACTCATTCGCCAGGAAGCCAGCCGTACCGGTTTCACCGACCTCGTAAAAGCCTCAGATGAAGAACTACGCCAAATTTATCAAATAGTGGGTGGAAATCCATTAGCCATCAAACTGGTCATCGGGCAGTTGCGCTTCCATTCATTGCCCCGCGTCCTGGCGCGCCTCACCGCCAGCCAAAACGAATCAAGTACCGGCCTCTTTGATTATATCTATCAGGAAGCCTGGGACTCTTTAGATGAAACCAGCCAGACCACCCTGCTCGCCCTCACCCATGCCGGCGACAGCGGCTTCTCACTCGACCATCTTATCGAAGTCGCCGGTTTATCACCCTCCTCAGTGGAACGCGCCATAGAAGAATTAGTCCTCTTGTCTCTGGTAGACCTGCGCGGCTCTCTGTTTGATAGACGTTATAGTTTGCACCGGCTCACCGAGATGTTCCTTCTGCAAATGCTGGATAAATAGCAAGTGGTATCAATCAATCATAAAACCATGTCCTCACTTTCCAAATGGCAGGAAATTCGCCGGCAACAAGGCATTGCCAATGCCGAACGTTGGCTAAATACCCTGGCATCCAGCCCCACTCCCTTTCAACTGGTGCTACAGGAATACGACAACCTACTACGGGCCGTTGAATACGCCTTAGATTCCCCGGCAAACTTCGATCTGGCCTACCGCCTGATCCAAACACTCCACACCTATGCCGTTAGTTATGCAGATTGGGACCGCTGGCTCATCTATCTACAAAAAGCACATCATCAAAGCCAGTTAGCCGGGAAAAAACATGAAGAGGCAGCATTGATGGATATGATTGGCAATGTGCATCGCACACAGGGAGATCTCAAAAAAGCCGAAACGTATTTGAGTCAGGCATGTACCCTTTATGAACAACAATCTCTCATGTCCGAGTACGCCGTTTCCCTTTCTAACTTAGCTATCGTTTTAGAATCATCAGGCAAGGATGGTTTAAGCGTTTGCCAGAATGCCTTACACATCATCAATAAGGGTGGGGATGAAGTCAGGCAGGCCAGAGTTATGCTCAACCTGTCCAGTATTCATATGCGCCGCCATGAATGGCAGATTGCTTTGCAGGCCGCCAAAACAGCCTATGAGTTGAGTGATAAACCGCAGCACGCCGTCCTCAATACCCGCGCGCTTTTTAATATACTCACCTGTTTAGGCCGGCTAGAAAAATGGGATGAAATCAACGCGACGTTTACGCAACTGGCGGATGATCTGACACAAAGAGGTGATGTTCATACGCTGGCTAAACTGAGAAACAATTTAGGCGTTATTGCGCTTGATCTGCACAATCTGGCCGAAGCCGAACAACAATGGCATGAAGCCTTAAAATTACAATCTACCATACAGGACCCGGCAGAAACGGCTTTCCTCTATAATAATTTAGGCATGGTCTATACCCAAATGGGTGAACTGGAAACGGCCGAGGACCTGTTGAAAAAAGCGGTGGCCATCCAGGAACAATTGCAAGACTTTTATCAATGGGCCAACGCGATGGATAATCTGGCGGAAGTCTATGAGGCAAAAGGGGAAACGGCCGTTGCCAGACAACAACGCCAACAAGCCCTCAACTGCCTCCAAAAGCTCCCCCCTACACCCCAAATCCAAACATTACTGGCCGTTTTGCAGGCCAAAATTGATGCCTGAAAAGTTACCAATAAACGCATCAATTTTTCCCCCGTTTCCCCGCCAAAAAGTAAATCAATCGTCTGTCTCCCGCTCCATTTGGACTGCTTTGGACTGCTTTGGACTAACTTTGGACTGGCTTTTGGCGTGGTTGTGCTACTATTCGCCCGTATTGATATGGTTAGGGCAATTTATCCTTTACTGCCTCTGGGCCATGGGAAGCTATTGGACATGGAGGAGCCACCTTCACTTATTCATTTTCATTCTGTTCTGGGTACGTGAGGGGCCACTTTCTCAGGAGCAACTGGAGGAATAACCAGTTGCTTCTGAACAACCACCCTCTTCTATGCTCACAGCCGCCAACCAGATACATGTGGTGACTTAACAATATGAGTTCTGCATCATCTTCAAACACAAATAATGTCGCCGTTGCCAACAGCACCGTGTTGCTCATCGAAAATGACCGGAACGTGAGTGCCGCCCTCAATGACATCCTCAGCGACTCTGGCCTGCGTGTGCTGGTGGCTTACGATGGTCTGGAAGGGGAAGAGCTTTACCGCACCCACCAGGGCGATATCGAGATGGTCATTTTGGATTGGCGCCTGCCCCGGCAAGACGGCCGTGACACCCTCCGCAAAATCCGCCAGCTCAACCCCAACATAAATGTCATAGTCGCTTCCGGTTACGCCCCCGAAGAAGTGCTGTCCCAACTGGACGACCAGCGCCCCATCACCTTCCTCAGTAAACCGTTCAACATTGATAAATTCCTGGATCAGGTTCACCAACTCTTAGCCTGAATCTGCAACCAACTGCCGCACCGTTTCCGCATCCACCACGCTCCTCTCACCCTGGCGCAGCCAGAGCAGGAACTCCACATTGCCATCAGACCCCGTTACCGGGGAGCGTATCAGGCCGCAGGCCGCCAACCCGTGTGACTCCGCCCAGGCCAGTAAATCTAACAAGACGGCTTGATGCACGGCCGTGTCCCGCACAATCCCCCCCTTACCCACCTGCGCCGGCCCCGCCTCAAACTGTGGCTTCACCAGGGCGATAATGTCGCCATCGGCCATCAACCACTTCTGCACCGCCGGCAAAATCAGCTTTAAGGAGATAAAGGAGACATCAATGCACACAAAACTGACCGGCTCCGGCAAACTTTCCAGATAGCGGGCATTGGTGCGCTCCATCACCACCACCCGCGCATCCTGGCGCAGTTTCCAATCAAGCTGCCCATAGCCCACGTCAATGGCATACACCCGCGCCGCCCCCTGTTGCAGCAGCACATCGGTAAAACCACCGGTACACGCGCCCACATCGGCGCAGATATGGCCGTCTACCACCCCCCCAAACGCCGCTAACGCCCCCGCCAATTTCAGCCCGCCCCGGCTCACATAGGGCAGCGGCGTTTTCACTTCGATGACAGCGTCTGGGGATACGGCCGTGCCCGGTTTATCCACCCGCGCGCCATCCACCAGCACCTCACCCGCCAGGATCACCCCCTGCGCCTTCGACCGGCTTTCCACCAGCCCCCGCTCCCATATCAGCTTATCCAGGCGTACTTTTTTTTGAGCCATATTTCCCCCTAATGCGTGATGCGTGACTTTTCACGCATCACGCCTCACCCCATCCACTCCGCCAACACATCCGCCAGCGATTGGCGCAGGGGAATTTGCGGCTGCCAGCCCGTTTGCCGTTCCAATTTGGCGTAGCTGGCATATAAACAGGGGGTGTCCGACGGCCGTAGCCGGGCCATATCCTCCTCAATCTGCACCTCAATCTCCGCCAATTCAATCAGCGTCGTCAAAATCTGTTGGATGGGAATGGGTTTGCCGGAGGCGATCAAATACGTTTCCCCGGCCACGCCCCGCTCCGCCAGCGCCATATAAGCCCGCGCCACATCACGCACATCGGTAAAGTCGCGCAGCGCTTCCAGATTGCCCACCAGCAGCTTTTTCTCCCGGTCGCCCCGTTTAATGGCCGCAATCTGGCTGGCAAAATCCGGGGCCACAAAACCCAAACCCTGCCCCGGCCCCAGGTGGTTAAACGGCCGTGCCTCCACCACCTCCAGCCCAAACCGCTCCCAATACAAGGGGACGAGCTGCGCCGCCGCCAGTTTGCTAACGCCATAGGGGTGGCGTGGCTGCGGCGGCGTCTGCTCCGTAATCGGCAGCATCGCCGGGTCAATGGGACCATACATATCCGCGCTGGTTACCACCACCACCCGCGCCGCCCCCCACCGCACCGCCGCGTGCAGCACATTAGCCGTGCCCACCGTGTTCACGGCAATCGTCTGCCCCGGCATTTGCCAGGAACGGGCCGGGTATGCCTGCCCCGCCAGGTGGTAGATGACGTCCGGCTGCGCCTCGGCCACGGCCGTCAGCACCGCCATCTCGTTGAGCAAATCACCGGCTACGGCCGTGACGCCCGCCGCCAACTCATGCCGGCTGGTGGCCGCATGAACCAGCGCCGTCACCGTATGCCCCTCGGCCAGCAGCATCTCCACCAGATGCCCCCCGGCAAAACCAGTTGCCCCCGTCACAAATAGTCGCATACCATCTCCTCACAAACGTAACGCGATTTGGCGAATCGCGTTACCGGTTTTAACTTGACAAAAGCTGTGCCACATGAGCCACACACGCCTCAACCTGGGCGGTGTGCAACGGCCGTGTCGCCGCCTCATACATATCCCAACCAGCCGAATCGAACGCCAGAAATGGCCCCAACAAGCGCCACAACGGGGGGCTAATGAATGCCCGCACTTCGGCATCCGTGAGCGCAGCCGGATTTGGCCATGCGGGGATGGGGCTGAACGAATGGTGCAGCAAAATCGTCTTGAGTACAAGCACCGCCGCGCCGTCCGCGCCAAACATGCGCGCGATCCCGTCCAGAATGGCCGGTAGCTGCCCATTATCCTGGATGAGGCCGACAGGGGTAGGGCACACGGCCGTCTCCACCAGCGCCACCCAGTCGTCCACCATCTGCCCATACGCCGCCTGCACCGGGAAGCCCAGTCCCGGCAAAATGCGCACCGCCTGTGCCGCCGAACGAAAGGCATGGGTCAGGTCCCGTTTCCCCGGTTGGGGCGCCTTCGCCAGATCATGCAGCAGCGTCACCCATTCCCACAAATTTCGTTCAATTTCCGTGCCCCGCCGATAATAGTCGCTGCCCAACAAGGCCACAAACACACTGCACACATGCACCAACGTCTGCCCATCTTCATGTGCTGCCATTTGCTGCCAGCCAGGCACGGCCGTTTCCACTTTGGCCATAATGTCCGGCGAAAGGGCGCGGTTCACGGCCGTTTCCGCTTCCGGCCACGACCGCCATTCGCCCCACCTGTGCGCCGCTGCCAGGTCATGCAGCGCCGCCCAGAATGGGGGAAGTACCGTTGCCACTTGTGGGACTCCTTCTACCATAACCGTTAAAGATAGCAGCAAAACACGGCCGTGCCAAAACCATTTGACCAATAGCGGTATAATCCCTACTCGATGCAACCCGATAAAACAACCCCCGTTTTCAGAATCATCGTTCTGTTCGTGGCTCTTTTGCTGGCCGCATGCAGCCAGGGCACAGATGTTGGTTCGCCAACGGCCGTACCCGCCACCCCGGCCCTACCCACTCGCACTCCTTTGCCGACGATGACAACCACCCCCACCGCTACCCACACAACCACACCCACCGCCACGTTTACGGCTACCCCTACGGCCACCTCCACACCAACCGCCACCCCCACGGCCACGGCCGTACCCCTCACCACATCCGGCAACCCCCGCGCCGCCATTCTTAGCAGCCCCGCGCCCCAGCCCGGCGCCCGCTGTGGCCTGGTAGACACCCTCGACTTCCCCATAGACCCGCCAGACGCCGCCCGCGTCAGCCGGGGCGGGGGCGATTTTGGCGTCTTCCGCTCCCGCTATGATAAATACCACGCCGGCGAAGATTGGGGCGGCCCGGCGGGGCAGCCCAATCTGGGCACGGCCGTTTACAGCATCGGTCACGGCCTGGTCACTTATGCTGAACCGGAAGGCTGGAACCGGGACAAGGGGGTGGTAATCATTCAGCACACCTTTGCCGACGGCCGTTCCTTCTACTCTTTCTACGGCCATCTGGACCCGCCCAGTGTGGTCTTGCAGGCCGGGAACTGCGTGGCGCGGGGCCAGCAGGTGGGCAACATCGGCCAGCCGCGCACCTCGCCCCATCTGCATTTTGAAATTCGTACCCACCTGCCCTACACCCCCGGCCCCGGTTATTGGCCGGAAGACCCCACCACCGCCGGTTGGCTGCCGCCTTCGGCCACCATCTGGCAGGAACGGTTGGCGGCGTCGCCCGGCGTGCAGTGGACGCGCCCGTCCGCCACCCAACTCATCGGGCAGGTAGATGATGAAACGGTAGCGGTGCTGGCTGATGGGCAGGTGGTGGGGCTGAATATGGTCAACGGCCGTGTCCGCTGGCGCTATGCCCTGGCCGATGACCGCCGCCTGGAAAGCGCCGCTGTGCCGGGGAGCGCCGCTGTGCTGGGGAGCGCCGCTCTGGACGCCACCCAACCCCTGCTCTACCTGGCGAATCAATTTGGACAGGTCACGGCCGTGACCCCACCAGACGGGCAACACAGCTTCACTACCCGCTGGGAAGTGGACGTAGATGTCACCGGGCTGCCCACTCTGCTGCCGCTGCCCGGCGGCGGTGTGCTGCTGCTGGCCCGGCAGCAGATGGTGGCCTTCTCCGGCGACGGGGGAGAACTGTGGCGGGCGGAATTACCGGCACGGCCGTTCCGCTGGACAACCACCGCCGATAAACTGGTCATCACCACGAATGATGCTGCCGCCGGTCTGTGGACAATTGACCAAAGCGGCGCCACTGCCTGGCCTACGCCCGGCGGCCATCCCGCCCTCGTGGATGGGCAAATCTGGGTTTACGCCGCCAATGGCGTGTACCGCCTCCATGAGCCAACCGGCGCGGCCGACTGGCTGCTGGCGCTGCCCGGCGGCCTCTTGCCCGATGGGGCCATAGTGGCCCGGCCTGATGGCGGCGTGCTGCTGGCCCACCGCGATTTGTATGACCACCGCCTGATCGCCCTGGACGGCAGCGGCCGTGTGCAGTGGGAGCGCTCGCTGCGGGGCATAGATACCGGGGAAGTGAGTCTGCTGGCAGGCAACGGCCGTCTCTACCTGCTCAACCAGACCACAAACGACAGCCGCAGTGAACTCACCCTCTACGCCCTTGATACAGCCGCCGCTCACCTGACGCGCCTGCTGGTGGGCGGCTCGCGCGCGCCGCTGCCGGCAGCTACCTGGGCCACCCCGGCCGGCGATTTGCTCATGATCAACGTCGGCGGCGGCCATCTGGTAGCCATCAACCCATTTTTTGCTCTGGAAAGCGTTTCGCCTTGATGGTACAGTACGGTTTGTCATCATTGCAGCCAGGTAGCCGCCATGACAAACTTCCTAAACCTTACCGTTGGTTGACAGATGTATCGTTAGCGCCAACAAAGATGATGGTTATTATTCACAACGTATTGTCTAAAAGGGTCAACAAACGTGGACAAAACACTCGAATCAAAAAAAGTCAGTATTTTCATCTCCTACTCCCGCAAAGATAAACCGTTTGTGCAGAAGTTACACAACAACCTGGTCAGCGCCGGGTTGGAGACGTGGGTAGATTGGGAAGGTATTCCCCTGACGGCCGACTGGTGGCAGGAGATCAAACAAGGCATTGAAAATGCCGACGCCTTTGCCTTTGTCATTTCGCCCGATTCGCTCAAATCCAAAGTGTGCGCCGATGAAATTCAAACGGCCGTAGACAATAACAAACGCCTCATCCCCGTCCTGCACCGGGACGCGGAAAAGGGTGACCCCATTCATCCCAAAGTCTCCTCGCACAACTGGATTTACATGCGCGACGAAGCCGAGTTGGAAGCGCATATGCCCGATATGGTGAAGGTGGTTCACACCGACCTGGATTGGGTCAAGGCGCACACTCGCCTGCTGCGCCGGGCGGTGGAATGGGAAGGGCACGGCCGTAACAACAGTTTCCTGCTGCGTGGCGATGATTTGAAACAGGCCGAAGAGTGGCAGCGCCGGGCCGGCGGCAAAGAACCGGCGCCCACCGAATTACAAACCCGGTATATTCTGGACAGTCGGCACGACGCCACCCGGCGCAGCCGTATTTTGGTTGCGGGCGTCACCATTTCTATCGTCATTGCCCTGCTGGCCATCTTCTCTTATTGGCAGAGCGTGGAAGCCAACCGGCAGCGGGGATTGGCCGAAACTGCCAGGGCGACGGCCGTCGTCAACGAGCATGAAGCCGTCTTGCAACGCGAAATTGCCGTTTTTGCCAAAGCCACGGCCGAAGCGGCGGCGGTGGTGGCTCAAGAGCAGCGCGGCATCGCCGAAGAGCAGCGGGGATTGGCTGAAGAACAACGTGATCTGGCCGTCGCCGCCGAAGCCGAAGCCGCCCGGCAAAAAGAGATTGCCGAAGAGCAGCGGGATATTGCCGTCGCCGCCGAAGCGGAAGCCGCCCGGCAGCGTGACATCGCCACCCTGCTCAAAGAGCAGGCACAGGCGCTCAAAACGGCCATCACCGGCGAACTACTGGCCCAACAAAACAAATTTGTCCTCAGCACCCTGGTGGCGCTGCAATCTTACCAGCAGCAGCAAACGGATGAAGGGGAACAACTGCTGCGCAGCCTGTTGTCCCGGCTGCCCGGCGCGGAATACACCCTGCACCATGACGATTGGGTAAATAAAGCCATTTTCAGCCCGGATGGCAGCCGCCTGTTAACCGCCAGTGATGATGGCACGGCCGTGTTGTGGGATGTGGCTACCGGTGAGCAACTGCTCTCGCTGCCCCATGACGGCTGGGTCGTTACCACCGCCTTTAGCCCTGATGGCCGCCTGATTGCTACCGGCGACGCCCAAACCCCAGAAGATGGCGTTTATGCCGGCGTTGCCACCATCTGGGACGCCGCTACCGGAGAAATCGTCCACCAATTCCCCCATCAAGAGTGGATCAACGACGTGGAATTTAGTCCCGACGGCCGTTACCTGGCCTATGGCGTCTATGATGGCACGGTACGGGTGGTCAATACAGCTACCGGCATCCGGGTCTTAGGCACCAACCAGACCGCTCCGGTGTGGGATGTCACCTTTAGCCCAGACGGCGCCATTCTGGTCAGCAGCGATGACAACGGCCGTGCCTGGGTGTGGGACGTCAATGACCCCAAAGTGCTGGTCACGCTGACACACGATGGCCCCATCTATGGCGCTACGTTTAGCCCCAACGGGGAACGCCTGGCTACTTTTTCTGATGACGGCACCGCCCGCGTCTGGAATCGCTTTAACTGGCTGCGCATGGCCACCGTTTTCCACGAAAACTGGATCGTGGACGCCACCTTCAGCCCCGACAGCCAGACATTGGCTACCGCCAGCGCCGATGGCACTGCCCGCCTCTGGCAGCCGGATACCGGCAAACAGTTATTTGAAATGAAGCACCAGGCTTTTGTCAATGACGTCACCTTCAGTCCCAATGGTAAATGGGTGGTAACCGCCAGCGATGATAACACCGCCATCTTGTGGGACGTAGCCACCGGCCAGGAGGTGAGCAACATGATCCAGGAAGCGCCCGTTTTCACCGCCGCATTCAACCCAGATGGTGAATTGTTAGCTACCGGCGACCTGAACGGGGCTGTCGCCTTATGGGACGTCACCAAAGACACGGCCGAAATCAGCCGGGCCACTCATCCCAATCTGGTGAATGATCTGGCGCTGACGGCGGAGGGCGACCAACTCATCACCGCCGGCGCTGATGGGTTGCGCCTGTGGGATATGGCTGCGCTCCTGGCCGGCGATATGACCGCCGCCCAGACCGCCGGCTGGATAACGGCCGACCAGCCATTACACGCACTGGCGCTTTCCCCCGATAACCAGACGATTGCCGCCGCCGGTCAGAATCGCGGCGTCTGGTTATGGAACAGGTTGACAGGCGAACTTGTATCCAGCCTGGCCACTGACCAGACTATCAGCGCCCTGGCTTTTAGCCCGGACGGCCGTCTGTTAGCCACCACCGGCAGCGAAGCCAGCCTGAACGGCAATCTGGTGCTGACCGTATGGGATACCGCCACCGGGGAAGCGCTGTTTGACCCCATTCGCCCGGTATCGCGCATCTCTGACATCATTTTTACGCCCGATGGTAGCCAGTTCGTGACGGCAGAGGATCACGGCCGTGTGCAATTCTACAACGCCGCCACCGGGCAAACCGGGCAGCAGTTCCACCACAATGAAGCCGTGTACGCCCTGACCTTTAGCCCCGATGGGCGCTATTTGGCTGCCGGTACGGATAACGCCACCCGCGTCTGGAACGTTAACACCGGCCAACTGGCAGCCAACCTTTTCCATAACCGGCCGGTCCGTTCGCTGGCTTTTACGCCCAACAACAACTTCCTCCTCACCGGCAGTGACGATGGCAATTTGCGTATTTGGGAATTGGGCACGTGGGTGGAATTAGGCCGCATCCACCAGGGTGATGCGGTTAAGGCGTTGGTGGTGCATCCCAACGGCCGTCACATCCTCACCACCAACAACATTCTGGCCGTATTGTGGGACTTTAACAACGTTCACCTGCTGCGCCCCCATCAGTTGGCGCCGGAAGCCTGTTCCCGCCTGACGCGCAACCTGACCCGCAGCGAATGGGAACAGTACATCGGCGACGATGAAGAAACGCAGTCCTATCGCCCCGTCTGTACCAACCTGCCTTTCGAGGAATAGGAAAGCAAGGGGATGTGGTTTACACCCACATCCCCCTTGCCGCCAACACCCGCCGAATCTGATCCAGGTGCGCCTGGCCATGGGCCACATAGTTGCGCAGCAAATCCTCAACGGTGATCTCGCCGTCCGCCTGATGAATGCCCACCCGCTGCCAATCGGCTTCTGTCAGGCCAGCAAACACGGTCGCCCATCGGCCGTGCAGCCCCCGTAACAACTGGAATGTAAGCGTAAAATCGGGCGGCGTGGCGTCCGGGAAAAGCGCCCATTGGGTTTCATCGTAGGGTTTGAGCGACGGCCGTTCCTCCGTCAACATCAGCTTCAGCCGGATGTAACTGTTCATGTGCGAATCGGCCGTATGATGCACATTTTGGGCAATCGTCCACTCGCCGGGCACATAGGGCGTGGTTAACGTTTGTGGGTCCAGCCCCGCCACCAACGCCTCCAACTCCGCCGGAAAGCGGCGAATCCGTTCAATCAATTGCTTTCGTTCCTCAGGCGTCAACATTTCTCTCCTTATACCGTAGCTATATCCCAAATGAGTTGTGCATGGAGGAGAGGTTTTAGCCGATGCGTGGTTCGCCTAAAGGCTCTCCTCCGACTGGTCCCATTTCAGATAGGGTCGCTATAGTACCAGCCGCTCCTTCGCGCCCTTCGCAGATCAGTTCCCTATTTGCTGCGCCAGGTCGGCCAGGTCGGCGCGGATAAGCGGCAGGTGTGGCGTTTCTGGCTGCTGCGCCAATTGTTCCTGCAAGTAAGGCAGCCCTTCGGCAAACTTCTGCATTTTGGTATGAACCTCGGCTGCCTGCTCCTCTCGCCCCAAATTTTGCAGGCAGCGCCAGAGGTAATAATGCTGCCACAATTCATACTCCAAAATATGCGGCGCGCGTTTGGTGGCCCCCACCAGGGAATCCACCGCCTCTGCCCACTCTGCCTGCCGATACTGGCATAACCCCAGATGATACCAGTGCAGCGCGTGATCTGGGTTTTGGCTAACCGCTTGAATATACGCCCCTTTCGCGGCTTCAAACTGCGCCTGCGCCAGATAAATTTGCCCTAAGGTATTGGCCGCCGCGTCGCTCTGCGGATTGGCGGTTAGCGCCTCTTTGGCGGCGCGTTCGGCGCGGGGAAAATCTGCCTGCGCCAGGAAGATGAGGGCTTTCAACTGGTAGGATTCCCAAAAATTGGGGCGGGCATCAATACTTTTTTCCACCAGCGTCAGCGCCGCTGCCAGGTCGCCGGCCTGGTAACGCCGGGCGGCAAAACGGTAAGAGATGGGAATGCTGACGGCGCGGTGGATGACCAGCAGCAGTCCGGTCAGGCCAAAACCGAGGAGAATGGGGGCAATACGGCCGTTGCTCATGCCCACGCTCACCCCCACCAGCGCCGGGATGGCCAGCGCCAGCGCCACCACCCGCTGCCGCGCCGCTTCCCGCCGCGTCCAATAGAGCAAAAAGAGCAGCAAACTCAGGCTCATGGCAATCGCCAGCCCGGTATTAAAATCATCCGGCGCAATCAGCCAGACCACCACCCCCAACAGCACAATGCCCACCGGAATCACCACCGGCAGCAGCGTACTCGCACGCAGTTCTTTCTGGTTCAGGCTGTGGGGGGAAATGGGTTTGGGGGGAGAGTTGGGTTGGTTGTTCATAGAAGAGATTGGAGATTGGAGATTGGAGATTAGGAGATTGGATCATTGACCATTGACCATTGACCATTGATCACCCCTTCACCTGCTCACCACATCACCTGCTCAAATAAGATACGGCCGTGTCCGCCAATATCGCCGCTAAATCTACCACCGAGGCCAGGTCTACCCACTCTTCGGCGCTGTGCAGGCCGTGACCGGTGGGGCCGATCAGCATCGTTTCCATGCCGGCGGCGGCAAAAATGGCCGCGTCTGTCCAGAAAAGCTGGCCGATAACGTCTGGTTTGCGCCCCAGGCGGGTTTCGGCGGCCTGCGTCGCCGCCTGCACAATGTCCGCCGTCTCGTTCACGGCAAATGGTGGGCGGCTGAAGGTGGGCGTGACCGTGGCCCGGAAGGTGGGGTCGGCGGCGCTCAACCGGTCAATGATTGCCTGTAATTCGGCGGTGGCCGAGGCCACTGTTTCGCCGGGCACGGTGCGGCGCTCCATTTGCAGGCGGCAGTGGGCGGCGTAGACGCTCAACTCTGTGCCGCCATGCAGCGTGGCGGCATGTAATGAGGGCACATCCACCAGGGGGTGCGACGGCCGTGCCCGCAATGCCGCCTCCAACTTTGCCAGTTCCGCCAGAAAGCGGCCCATGTGCATATTGGCGTCAATGCCCTCGCGGTAGCGGCTGCCATGTGCCGCCCGGCCAAATGTGTCCACGTCGTACCAGATGAAACCACGATGCGCCAGGCAAACAGCCAGTTCGGTTGGCTCGGTAACGATGGCGGCGGTAGCCCAAAAACCCTTCGCCACCAGATCGTCCGCGCCGATGCTGCTGTGTTCTTCGTCGGCTACGGCCGTGACCAACACATCTCCAGCCAACGACGCGCCGCTTTCCACCAACGCCTTCGCCGCCGCCAGCATCGCCGCCAGGCTGCCTTTCATATCTTGACTGCCCCGACCATACAGACGGCCGTCACGCACCGCCCCGGCAAACGGCTCGGCCATGCCCGCCACCCCCACCGTGTCCAGGTGGGCGTTTAGGAGCAGACTGCGGCCATGGCTACGGCCGTTGCCCGCCAGCCGCCCCACCACATTCCACCGCCCCGGCGCTATTTCCCAGGCGGTTACTTCCAGCCCCAGGTCGCGCAGCGCCCCGGCCACAAAAGCGGCGATCTCCGCCTCCCCCGCCCCATCCGGGGACAAAGACGGGTTGGTAGAATTGATCTGCACCAACCGGGACAGCGTAGAAACCAGATATTCTTCATCAATGCGTATTGTCATAGGTTTACTCTCAGGAGGGGGGCTTCAGCCGACGCGGGTCGGCTAAAGCCTCCCCTCCGTTGGTGAATTATACCACCTTCGTTAGACCTGTCGCCGCAAAAAAAAGAACGCAAGAGGCGAAACCACCTCTTGCGTTCTTTACCACCGATTACGGATCACGGTTTACGGATCACGGTTTACGGCTTACGGACACGGCCCCATCGTGTCACCATGGCCCAGGTGTCCCCCGAGAGCCGATTGGGGTAAGGTCATTGTTTTCTCGGCCGGCGTGCCCGGTTTGTGGCAGATGGTCACGTTGCCGCCGGGGCCAGGCGGCGGGCCTGGGGGTGGCGGTGCGGGCGGCGGTGGTGTGTAGATGATGGTGATGGAGACAATGACAATTGTGCCGTCCGCCTGTACACAGGCGACGATAACAACCACCGAGCCGACGGTTAATTCGCCGTCAATGATGATGCCGGCATCCAGCAAGATGGTCTGGCCGTTTGCCAGAATGACCTGGTTGCCGTTGATGGCGGTGATCACGGCCGTAATCGCCACACACCCCTGCTCGTCACCATCATCCAACAGGTCAATTTGTGTTGCCAGCCAGGTACCATCGGTCCGAATCCAGGCGACGACGCGCACCAGATCACCCACGACGATGCCGTCTTCGATGATGGTGTCATCGTCCGTGACCAGCGGCAGGCCGTTAACCACCCAGGGGTCTATGCTGTCTACCGTGCCCACAAAGATGATTTGCAACACATGGTTATCCAGCCGCACAATTTCGGCCGCCACCCAGGTACCATCCGGCAGGATGATGCCGGTAACGCGCACCAGGTCGCCTATTTGCAGGCCGGGTTCAATCTGTGTCCATTCAGCAACGGTGAAGGGGACGCCAGCCACGTTCCAGGGAGACATGCTGAACAGTTCCCCGGTGATGGTGAAGGTGGCGTTATCCGGGGCAACCAGGGTGATCTCCCGCGCCAGCCAGGTATTGTCTGGCAGAATGATACCTTCTACTTTGACGGTATCGCCCACGCCGATGCCTTCTTCAATTTGGGTGTCGGCGTCAATCTGAATGGCGATGCCGGAAATGGTCCATGCGGCGTCTGATTGCGCCTGGACGACGCCCACAAATTCAAAGGGCAGTTCGTTGGGCACGGCCAGCAATTGGATGGTGGCGGCCACCAGCGTGCCATCGCCGGGCAAAATGTCGCCGCGAACGCGCACCGTGTCGCCGATGTTGATGCCTTCGTCTACGGCCGTGTCCGCCGTAACGCTAATGGTCTGCCCGGCAACTACCCACACGGTCTCGCTGATGCTTTCCACCGGGCCGATGAGCGTGAATTCATTGCCGCCATCACTGTGCAGCCGTTGGATAGTATCGGCCACGGGGTCGCTGCCAGGGACGAGGTGTCCGGTGACGCTGACCCAGTCGCCCATTTGCGGATCGCCCAGGATGAGGGTGTCTCCATTCACGGTAAAAGATTGCCCGGCCACGATCCAGGTATCACCCATCTGGGTCAGCAGACCAACGCCGGTAACGAGGAAACTGGGGGTGGCCGGCGGTTCATCGGCGGCAAATTGCGTCGTTTGCCCGGCGATGAGAGAGACGGTGCGGCCTTGATTGTGTACGTCCACTTTGCCTTCAGTAACAGTGTAGCTGGCACGGCCGTCTGGCTGCACATGTACGCGGAATTGTGTGCCCCGCGCCAGCCCGGAGCCGGTTGGCGTCTTCACTTCATACCGGGAGCCGCCGTCGTTGCGAATTTGCACGGTATGGTCACTAACGCCGGCCCATTGGGTCATCACCACCGTGCGAAAACCTTCGGCCGGTTGTAATGCGTGTACCTCGTCCAGCGACAATTCCGCGTTGGGGCCAAGATGCGCCTGGCTGCCATCATAGAAGGTGAGAGCGGCGCTGGACAGGCTGCCGGTGCGGATGTGGGCGCCGGCAGCGAGATGGGTGTTGGCGGTCACGGCCGTCCATTCCCCATCCATCGTTTTCACTTCCACCATGCCGGACAGTTCATGCAGGGCTGCCTGCCCCGGCCCGGCCAGCAGCGACGTGGACAAAACCGGCATGAAAAGTTGATGCCCGGTGACGGCCGTCTGCACGGCAACGGGCACATTTGATTCAGCCACCACCGCGGTTTCTTCTACGACCGCTGCACCCTCGTCCGCTACTTCTGGCTGCGTTCCGGGTAAAGCCGCTAAATCGGTTTGGGCAGTGGTGGGGCTAATGGCGGGCACGGCCACAGGCGCTTCATCGGCAGCCGGTAACACGGCCGTAACCGGCGCTTCCGGCTCATTACCGCGCAGGCCAAACCAGGCAAATGAAAGAATAAGGATAAGGACAAAAGAGAGGGCTAACGCCACTTCCCGATGGGTAAAAAGGCTCTGCCACAGGCTGATCAGGCGCTCCTTCCAGAGGTGGTTGGCGGGTATGGCAGCAGATGCTGGCCCCGCTAGAGGCCCCGCTGCCATAACCGCCGCCCGTTGGGCGACAACGGCCGTGCCGTCCGGGACGGGAATGGGTGTTTGTTGCAGTTGCACGGCCGTTTGCACCAGGGCGGCTTCTTCAGCATCCAAACCCTGCAAGCAAACCACCAGCGGCTCCCCCTTTTCCCATAGTTCCAAACGTTCCTGTACTCGTGCTTCTGATTCGTGTTCGTTCATCACATTCTCCACGTTATGTATGTGCTGCGTAAGGCATACGGCGTGAAACTCTTCCGGTCACGCCTCACGCATCGCGCATCACGGTCTCCATTTCTTTACTGCGCATGAGCAATTTCATGGTTTTCAGGCTGCGATGTTGGATAGATTTCACGGCCGCTACCGATTTGTCCAGCGTATCCGCCACTTCTTGCAGCGAAAGACCGGCTAAAAATCGCAGCGCCAGCACCTCGCGCTGGCTTTCCTCCAACTGGTTCAGCGCAGCCAACAGCCCTTCCATTTCCATCTGCTGTTCAACGACGGCAGCCGGGTCTACGGCCGTGTGCCCATTTTTGCTCATCTCCGTTAGCGCCACCATCTGCGGCCCGCTTGTCTTCTGAACGTGATTGGCCAGATGGTTGCGGGCAATCTGGTACAACCAGGCGGTAAAGGGGGCGCCGGTTGGCCGGTATGTGTCTAAATGGCTCACCATGCGCAAAAAAATCTCACCCGTCAGGTCATGGGCCAGTTGGGTGTCATAAATGCGGGAGCGCACATAGCGGTAAATGCGCAGGTGATGCCGGTCATACAACGCGCCAACCGCTTCCCGATTTCCCTTTTGTGCCCGGTTTACCAGTTCCAAATCGCTCAACTGTTCCATACCAGTCCTTTGTTGTTTGAAAGCCACTTTCACTATGGGTAACAGATTGTGCGCCAAAAGGATTCAAATTGGTGGGGGAATTTATAACCATTGCCCTCAGGCCGGTAGTTTTGTAGCATCTATGGTCAAGGTGTATTTCAAGGCAAGCGCATGGAAGAGATATTCGTGACATCATCAGAAACCACCCCTTCTGTCTGGAGCCGTGTGGTCAGAGTCGCCTTAAGCATATTCCTGGGAATTGGGGCCGGACTGGTATTGGGCTGGCTTCTGGCGCAATCGGAGATCATGGTATACGGCCGTGCCATTACCACCCTGAGCCTGCTCCTGGGCATTATTGCCGGCGTGGGTGTAGCTATTGGCCTGACCCGCTTTGGCAAATTATCCTTCGGGCTGGTGGCCGGGCTGGTGGGGTATGTGCTGTTGGGAATGGCCGGATACGCGCTGCTGTTTGGCGTGATCGGGTTAATCATTGGCGGCGCGCTTGGTTGGCAAATTGGCGTGATCGTCGGCGCGGTGGTGGGCACGGCCGTTGGCGTTTACGTCTGCCTCATCAAATACCGTTATCGCCACTTTTAAGATGCCTGCCAGGGCAAATGGTGTTAACCTCTGGGCAACGCACTTTGAAAGTGCGACGCACATGAAGAATAACTATGACCCCAACCGAACAACAAACCGCCGAAGGCATCCTCTTCACCGACATGTACCAACTGACGATGGCGCATCTTTATTTCCGTCTGGGTGTGCATGAAAAACAGGCCCAATTTGACCATTTCTTTCGCAGTTACCCCGATTATGGTCTGCACAAAGCCGGGTACTGCATCAGCGCCGGTCTGGCCTGGCTGCTGGATTGGATGGAACGGGCACACTTCCGGGATGAAGACCTGGCCTTTTTGCGAACCCAAACGGGGCAGACGGGCCGCCGTCTCTTTGACGATGATTTTCTGGCCTGGCTGCGGACCAATGGCAACTTTGCTGGGATCACGCTGCGGGCTATTCCTGAAGGGCGGGTGGTGCATCCCAATGTGCCGCTCACGGCCGTGCAAGGCCCCCTGGCCATGGCCCAAATCCTGGAAACCCCACTGCTGAATCAACTCAATTACCCCACCCTCATTGCCACCAGAGCCTCCCGCCTGCGGCAGGCCGGACGCGGCCAACTGCTGCTGGAATTTGGCATGAGGCGCGGCCAGGAGCGCGGCGTGAATGCCGGGGCGCGGGCGGCGCTCATCGGCGGGGCGCGCTTCAGTTCCAACGTAGGCATCTCAGCCGTATTGGGCGCGGCCCCCAAAGGCACCCATGCCCACAGCATGGTGCAGTTGTTCCTGGCCATGGGCGAAGGGGAATTGGCCGCCTTCCGCGCCTACGCCGACGTGTACCCGGACGATTGTTTGCTGCTGGTGGACACCGTTAACACCCTGGAAAGTGGGCTGCCCAACGCCATTCGCGTTTTTGAAGAGCTGCGGCGCAAGGGGCATCAACCGGTGGGCATCCGTCTGGATTCGGGCGACCTGGCTTACCTGTCCGTCCAGTCCGCCAAAATGCTGGACGCCGCCGGTTTTACCGATACGCAAATTGTGCTGTCTAACCAGCTAGACGAATTAACCATCCTGCAAATTCTGGCGCAAATTGAAGATGAAGCGCCGCGTTATGGCCTGGATGCGGACCACATTGTGAAGCGGCTGGTGTATGGCGTGGGCACCAATCTCATCACCTCGGCCGGAGATGCGGCGTTGGACGGGGTCTATAAACTGGTAGCCGCGCAAACGGACGGGCAGACCTGGACGCCAGCCATCAAAATCTCGGAAAATCCGATCAAGACACCGAATCCCGGTTTTAAGCAGGTGTGGCGGGTGTATGACCGGCGCGGCCAGGCCACAGCCGATCTTTTAAGTCTTCACGATGAGGATCCGCGCCAGATGCAGCCGTTGGTTTTACAGCATCCCCACGAACCGGGCACTTCCCGCACGCTGGCGGCGGCGGATATTTCGGAGATTGAGCCGCTGCTGGAAACGGTGTTGCAAGACGGCCGTCTGGTCTACACACCACCCACCATGGAAACCATGCGGGCGCGCGCCGAAGCTGATCTGGATCGGCTGGATGCCGGGGTGCGGCGGCTGCTCAATCCGCACGTTTACCACGTGTCTCTGACGCCCAAATTGTGGGTGCTGAAACAGAATTTGATTGCCCGTTTTAAGGCGGAGATCGGGCATGGGGACTGATTGGCGCAGGACAAAAAAGGTGACGATGGCCGGTGGTTGGCTGGTTTTGGCGGCGCTGCTGCTGGTGGGATGTACGGCTGTGACCACCGCCAATCACGCCGCCCCCCCCACCCAGGCGGCAGCGTTGTCATTGGCCACGCCCGTGCCCCCGGCCACTTTCACCCCCTCACCTGATTACCTGATTACGCCCACACCCCATCAGCCCATCACCGTCACACGGCCGTCTACCGCCCCCCTCTTTAACCTGGACAGCAGCGGTCAGATTATCGGCGCGTCGGCCGAAGGGCGGCCGATTGTGGTGTATCGTTTTGGCAGCGGGCCGCAGCCGGTCATTTTTGTGGGTGGTATTCATGGCGGCTACGAATGGAACACCATCTTGCTGGCCTACGAGGCCATTGATTATTTCACCACAAACCCGGCGCAAATTCCGCCAGAGGTGACGCTGCACATCATCCCCGCCGCCAACCCGGATGGGCAATACCAGGTAACGCAGCAGAACGGCCGTTTCCAACCCACCCAGGTATTAAGCAATACCGTCTCTGGCCGGTTTAACGCCAACAGCGTAGATTTGAACCGCAATTGGGATTGTGATTGGTCGGCGGCGGCGCAGTGGCGAGACAATGTCGTCAGCGGGGGGGAACGGCCGTTTTCCGAGCCGGAAGTGGTGGCGCTGCGGGATTATGTGCTGGCGGTGCAGCCGGCTGTCGTCGTATTCTGGCACAGCGCCGCCAATGGGGTGTATGCCGCCGGCTGCCCGGAGACTGACGGCCGTTCGCTGGAATTGGCCGGGGTGTATGGCGCCGCCGCCACTTATCCCACTTACGAACGGTTCAGCAGCTACCCCATTACCGGCGACGCCAGCGATTGGCTAACCACCCAGGGCATCCCCTCCTTCACCGTCGAACTCAAAACCCACGCGGACACGGAATGGCCGCAGAACCGGTCAGGTATGTTGGCGCTGCTGGATGGGGTGAGCAGGTGAGAAGGTGATGGGGTGATAGCCGAGCGAACACCGATTACGGATTACCGATTACCAGCCAACCACCCCGCCACGAATTCACTCACGGCCGTACCCAAATCCACCCGGCTG
>JAHBVI010000068.1 GCA_019637635.1 Anaerolineae bacterium | reverse complement strand
CCGACCTGGCTGCTAAAAGCATTGAAGATTTGTTAGGCAATTTGAATGCTGTGCCGGAAGGGATTCGCACGGCCGTGCGCAACAACGGCGGCGGTTTTGCCAATCATAACCTCTTCTGGACGATTATGAGTCCCAATGGCGGCGGCGCACCGTCCGGTGCATTGGGCAGCGCCATTGACGCCGCCTTTGGCAGCTTTGACGCCTTCAAAGAGAAGTTCAACAACGCCGCCGCCACCCGCTTTGGCTCTGGCTGGGCCTGGCTGTATGTGGACGGCAACGGCAATCTGGCGGTTGGCTCCACGCCCAACCAGGACACCCCGATCATGGAAGGCGGCAAGCCAGTTATTGGGCTGGACGTTTGGGAACACGCCTATTACCTCCATTATCAGAACCGCCGCCCGGATTATGTGAGTGCCTGGTGGAACGTTGTGGATTGGGAAGCCGCCGCCGCCAATTACGCCGCCGCCAAATGACAGAGCCGTAATTGAGTAATCAGGTAATTACGCAATTACCCAATCACTCAATTACCCAGTTACCACAAGCTCCGACCTGCTTATGGCCGGAGCTTTTTTGTGGGAAATACGGCCGTTTCTCACCTGAAAATGATGACTTTTGACGCCTTCGTTAAAAATTGACAAAGGTTAACCTTAGGGCTAGAATGAGGACGGTGATCATTTGTGATATTTCGTGCAAACACCACCTGGTCACCGGCCAATCAGACGCCAATTGGCAGCCAATTGGAAACCAATTAGCAACCAATTACCAAAATTAGCCTCAAGGTTTCAGAAGGAGAGTAAATACAAATGACTCACATTGTTACCCGTTTATGCTTGCGAGATACTGCCTGTGTGGAAGTGTGTCCCGTTGAATGTATGGTGCTGGGCAAACCGGAAGAAGAATGGCCCTGGCTGTATATTGATCCTGACACTTGTATTGACTGCGGCGCTTGTGTGCCCGAATGTCCTTACGAAGCAATTTTCCCCGAAGAAGAAGTGCCGTTTGATTACACCGCCCCCGCTGGCGTCTGGATTGCCAATACCAAGGAACTGCTGCCTGACGGCAAACCGTTTGAAGGCGAGGTGGACGGCCATCAGGTGAAACTGCTGAACGCCAAACAACTGGCCGGCGGCGAAATTCTGGACCTGACTGAGGATATTCCCCCGAACTATGACTTCTTCTCCGAAGGGCCTGGCTACAGCGCTCTTGACTAAGTAGATTTTCCCCCTCCCCGCCAGGGGAATGAGTTAAAAAGCCGAATTAGCGCTGGCACAATGGTGCATGGGTGCTAATTCGGCTTTTTAGTTTTGGAGGTTCCCATGACCGACTATCGCATTGAAAAAGATTCTTTAGGTGAATTAGAAGTACCGGCGCAAGCCTATTGGGGTGTGCAAACCCAACGCGCCATCCAAAACTTCCCCATTACCGGGTTAAAGCCGTATCCGGCTTTTGTCTGGTCTATGGCTATGATCAAACGCGCGGCGGCCGAGGTGAATGCCGACCTGGGTTTGTTTGCCGACAGGGAAGTGGAAGGCAAAACGGTTTCCGGCGACGCCATGGCCCAGGCGATTATGATGGCGGCGGATGAGGTGATTGACGGCCGTCTGGCAGACCAGTTCGTGGTTGATCCCATCCAGGCCGGCGCCGGCACCAGCCACAACATGAACGTCAACGAGGTCATCGCCAACCGCGCCAACGAAATTTTAGGCTATGGCCTCAATGCCAAACCCAAACCCATCAGTTCCAATGATCACGTCAATATGGCCCAGTCCACCAACGACACCATACCCACCGCCATTCGCCTGGGCTGCTTGTGGCGGTTGGATGAACTGGGGGAGACATTGGATAAACTGGCCGCCGCTTTCCGGCAAAAGTCGGCCGAATTTGATGATATTGTCAAGAGCGGCCGCACCCATTTGCAGGATGCCGTGCCGGTGCGTTTGGGGCAGGAATTTGGCGCCTATGCCCGTGCCGTGGAACGTGACCGAGAAAAGATCATGCAGGCCGCCGAAGGGCTGCGCCGGTTGGGCATTGGCGGCACCGCCACCGGCACCGGCCTGAACGCCCACCCCGAATACCACCACCGCATGATCCTCGTCCTGAGCCGATTGACCGGGTTAACGCTGCATGAATCGGATGATCTGTTCGAGACGATGCAGAGTATGGCCGACCCGGTGCATTTCAGCGGCGCGCTGCGCACACTGGCGCAAGACCTGACACGCATTGCCAATGATTTCCGCCTGCTTTCCTCTGGCCCCAGCACAGGGCTGGACGAAATTCGCCTGCCGGCGGTGCAGCCCGGCTCTTCCATCATGCCCGGCAAGGTCAACCCGGTGCTGGCGGAAATGCTGAATATGGCCATGTTCCAGGTGATGGGCAATGACCTGACGGTGATGCTGGCCGGGCAGGCCGGCCAGCTAGAACTGAACGTGATGATGCCGATCATTGCCTACAACCTGTTCCAGAGTATGGACGTGATCATCAACGCGGTGAATGCGTTCACGGATAAATGCGTGGTGGGGTTAAAAGCGAACCCGGAGAAAGCGACCGGCTGGTTAGCCAAAAATGCGATCCTGGTGACGGCGCTGAATCCGGTGATCGGCTACCTGAAAGGGGCCGAAGTGGCCAAAGAAGCGATGGCCTCGAACCGCACCGTGCGCGAAGTGGTGGTGGAAAAGGGGTATCTCTCCGGCGAAGAGGTTGACCGCCTGCTGAATGTTCATAACCTGACGGAAGGTGGGATTCAAAAGTAATTGTCGAAAGTGGCAAGTTGCAGGTGGCAAGGGACATGCAACCTGCAACTTGCCACTTGCCACCTGCTACCTGCCCCATGCTGTTCCTTTCACGGCCGTTAGCCGCCCAACTGCTGGCTCACGTAAAAAGCGTCTACCCGGAAGAGGGGTGCGGTCTGGTAGCCGGGCGTGGGGGGCTGGCAACGGCCGTTTACCCCATTGAAAACATCCTACATAGCCCTACCGCTTACGAGATGGCTCCGCTGCCCCAGGTGGAAACGATGCTGGCAATTGAAGCCGATGGACACGAACTGCTGGCAACCTTTCATTCTCACCCGCACAGCCCGGCTTATCCCTCGCCAACAGATGTGGCCCAGGCATATTACCCGGATTCAATCTATCTGATCGTCTCGCTGCAAGATCAGGCACAGCCGGTAATACGCGGTTTTTACATTGTTGATGGGTTGGTGACGGAAACGGCCGTGAGCATGGAGTAACCATGTTTCATTGGCTGTGTTCTATAGGGTAACATGGTGGGAGGCTGTCGTTCTACCAGCCGCCACCCACTATCTTTCAGTTAGAGTAGAGGACTTATTATATGGAGAAAATCGTATTTTTTGTATTAGCCGCGTTAATTGGGTATATCTGCGGAGCCATCCCTTTCGGTTTCATTTATGTCTACTGGCGCAAAGGCATTGACCTGCGCGACGTGGGCAGCGGCCGTACCGGGGGCACCAATTCGCTGCGCGCCGCCGGTTTGAAGGTGGGCATTGTCACCGCCATCAGCGATGCCCTCAAAGGGTTTGCCGCCGTCTGGCTGGCCCGCTTCTTTTTAGAGGCGGGCGTGGGCGAGGCGTTTATGCCCTGGATTACCATTACGGCCGGGGCGTTTGCCGTCATCGGGCACAACTGGTCTGTCTTTTTGAAGTGGCGCGGCGGCGCGGGCACGGGGCCAAACGTAGGCTGGGCCATGGCCGTCTGGCCACCCATGTTCCCCGTCGCGGCGCTGGTGATGATCTTGATGATGGTGGGGGTGGGCATGGCCTCGGTGGCCTCGCTGACGATGGGCGCGGTCATTCCGGTGGCCTTTATTGTCCTCTATCTGGCCGACGTGCCCGGTTATTCAGAAACGGTCGCCTACATTGTGGGCGGTTTTATTACGTTGGGGATTGTGGCCTGGGCGCTGCGCCCCAACATCAAGCGGCTGATAGAAGGCAACGAGCGGGTCGTTGGCCCCCGCGCCAAACGGCTGGAAAAGAAGGCAAAAGAATTGGGATAAAAAAGTGTCAGGTGTCAGAACTTGACACTTGACACTTGACACCTGACACCCTCTTACCCTCCCCCCTTTGTCAAAATCTCATAGTGCAGCAAACCCAGGGCGTCTATACCCACGTTGTTGACGGTGGGCAGGGAGATGGCATAGGTAGGCTGTTGCAGGATGTCCAGCGTGGGCAGTTCGGTGGCCCATAGCTGCTGGAATTGGGCTTGCAGGGCGGCGCGGGCGGTGGGGTCTGTTTCGGCAAGTACGGCCGTGACCATTTCCTCCATCGGCTGGCTTTCATAATTCAGACAAAAACTGTTGCTGGTGACAAAAAATTCCGTCCAGGCCATCACATCCAGAGAATCTACCGGGCGGCCGGGGGAAGGCCAACCCAACAGGGAAACACCATAACTACATTCGCCCAATTGGGCGCGGAACTGCTCAAAGGGGGCGCTGCGCAGCGTCACCTGAAAGACGCCCGTTTCTTCCAGTTGGGTTTTGAGGGCGGCGGCATAGGCTTCTTCAATGCGGCTGTAACGGCCGTCGCTCACATACCACAGGTCAATGGCCAGCGGCGTGGCTTCGCTGTAGCCCACTTCCAACAGCAGCGCCCTGGCCCGGTTGAGGTCGCGGGCGGGCAACACGGCCGTAGCCCCCGGCACAGCATCCGGCACCGGACTGAACAGCGGGCTGCGGCTACCGCTAAATGTCTCTGAGGCCAGCCGCGCCCGGTCTATGGAAAGCGCCGCCGCCTGCCGCACCTTCACATTATCCCAGGGGGCGGCTTCCTGGTTAAAGAGCAAATAACTCTTAAAGTCGGCCGGGCCAGTCCAGGGGAGAAAATCGGGCTGCCCATCACCATTGGCATCTGCGCTCTGCAATTCGATGAAGTCGCTGTAGGGCAGGCCGCGCCACACCAGGTCAATGGAGCCAAACTCGGCCAGCGAGCGGCGCAAAGCGGCGGCGTCATCATAAAAGCGCAGGGTGATGTTGGCAAAAGCGGGCGACGGCCGTCCCGGCCATTCCGGATTGGCGCGCAGCCGCAGCCGTTCGCCAGGTACCCAATCCACAATGGTGTAGGGGCCTATGCCGCCGCACGTGCTGGTGGGGTCAGCGCCTTCGGCGTAGCAGTCGCGGCTGACGGGGAAGAAGGGGGGCGTAGCCAGCAGCGCCGGGAAATGCGAAGCGGGTTCTTGCAGCACAAATTTGACGGTGGCGGCATCCAGCACCTGCACGGCGTCATCATCGGCGTAGAAATTGCCGTCGCTATCTTTGAGGACGCTGTTAACGTTGAAATTGCCCAGGGCACGGGCGCGGTCAACGGCCCATTTTACGTCGTCGGCGGTGAGTTCACGGCCGTCGGCAAAACGCAAATTTCGGCGCAGGGTAACGGTATACTCCAGCCCATCCTCAGAAACGATAGGCATACTTGCCGCCAGCAGTGGCACCAGTTCATTGTCACTGGTGAAGCGATAAAGACCGCTCATCGTGTTGTTTTTCACTTCCCAGCTAATCAGGTCAGAGGTTGCGGCCGGGTCCATATCGGTCAGGTTGCCCAGGATGCCAATGAACAGTTCATCGGCCGGCGTGCCTACGCGCGACTCACCCGGTTCCAAGGGGTCTTTGGGAATAAGCCAGGTGGCAATTTCCCGGTCAATGTCGCCGCGATCCTGGGCGGCGGCAATGGCGGTGTTCAATTTGCTCAACAATGTCTGGTTATTGGCGGCCAGCGCCAGGCCGTAGGCTTTTTGGGTGATCCAGGCATCGCGGTTATTGCCGTTGCCCCCCACAATTTTGAGCTGTTCGGGGAAGCTGCTGACGTAAAATGTGGCAATGGTGCTGTCCACGACAACGGCCGTGACCCCTTCATCAATGAGCGCCTGTAACGCCTGCACACCGTTGGCATAATGATTCACCAGGTCTTGTTCGGCCACGCCCATAACATCACGCGCCGTTATTTCACTCTGGCTGCCACCGGCTACGCCCACCAACATGCCCGGCTGCAAATCGCGGTAACTTTGCAACGCCTCATTATCCGCCAGCACCACCAACACCTGCCCCACCTCCAGGTAGGGATCGGTATACACAATGCCGGGTGGTAGCTCGTCGGGAATGGGCAGATTGGCAATGATGGCGTCGAAATCACGGCTGCCGCTGCTGGCGATGTTGGCTAACACACCTTCATACGGGGTGACAATCAATTCGTAATCCAGGTTGGCGTTGGCGGCGATACTTTCCAGCACCCGGCTGTCGAAACCATCCACCACGCCGAAAGCGTCAAACACGGTGTAGGGGGGGTGGGGGGCATCGGTGGCCACCACTATGAAGTCTCGATCCCGCGGCGGGACGGCCGCCAGGGTGGGTTCGGAAGCGGGTGTGGGGGTAGTGGGGGGCACGGCCGTAGCGGCCACTTCTTCGCCATCACCACAGCCGGCCAACAACCACATCAACAAAACCGGCCACAATATCCGGTGTAGTTTCTTCATAGGCAAACCTTCAAACGGTTATTTTGGGTAATGGGATATTGGGTAATATCCCAATGCCCCATTCCGCTGGCGGAGTATAACAAGGCAGGGGGGGATGGCAAGGCTTCTCATCAAAGGGCAGTAATCGTTACCGCGTCACTACCTGATCTTTTCTGAGGATGATCACGCCTTGTTTGCCTGGCTGCATGATGCGTTGTGTTTGGGCGCCGTGCGTAACAACGGTCGCGCCATCACAGCGATAGCCCGCCAGCGTCATTTCGGCGAAAAATTCGTTTTGTCTCGTTTTTAGCGTGAGGGTGGCCCCCTCATCCGTTATGGCGACAATTTCCGAGGTCAAGTAATGAATAAAAACATCTTCTGTAAGCTGCCAATCGAGCGGCAGGATCAGCCCGGCGCGGGCTGGAAGTTGCACCTTGTTTCCGCTAAATAGTTTTTCATTTTGGCAGGCAATCGTCGTTTCTACCGGGTCGTCCTGGTAATTGTTGATGAACAGGAAGTTCCCCTTTTGGCCGCGACTGAGGCGTACATCGGCCCATTCATCGAGCTGAAAAAGAGATGGACAATCCATTTTCAGAGCCATCTGGCGCACGATGTCTAAATCTTCCAGGGTGTTGGCGGCCAGGGCTGCGGCCAGCATCATCACCTGTCCCTGACCCATTGTTTTGACAAAACCCGCAACTGCGCCATTCTCATCGGCGGCAACAATTTCATCAAATTCTCCGGTATACGTTTCCACAAAGGAGACGGGCACGTCCTGGTAGCCAAAGATGCGGAGGCGGCGGGACACAAAAGGTGGGTCGCTTTCCACATGGGTGATGCCCAGGGCATTTTGCAGAATGGTGCAGGGCATGTGGTCAAAATCCGCCACGCAGAGACGGCCGATCATGACCAATTTGCCGCCCTGATGCGCGTAATCTACCAGTTTTTGCTGCACGGCCGTCGGGCACTGTTTGTCCATCATCACCCACAAAACCGGCGTCTGGGAAACGTCCAGCGCGCCCCGGCTCAGTTCAATGGCGTTGAACGGGCGGTGGGTCAGCGCCAGCCCCCTGGCGATCAGGTCAAACAGGATGACCTCGCGCTGGTGGGTGAGGATGTTGGTCGCTTCCTGGGTAGAGGCGTTGTTGACTTCGGTCATAAAGTGGTCGAGCAGGAAGCCGATGGTGGTGGTGGTGTACGGCCGTGCCCTTATCAAATCTTCCCCATACACCGCCAACACCTGCGACAGCTTTGCATAGCGGTGGTAATGGCGGCGCAGCGTACCATCTTTGCGCACCGGGTGGCCCCAATCATGCCGTTTGACCGGGCTGAGAAGGGGATCATTTTCGCCGTCAAAAAAGAGGTAATGGTTAATGGCCCGCATCCCGGTGGAAATGCACAAACGGCCGTGCAAATCATACAGCGAACTCTGGCCTGTCCCAAAGTCTAGGTTGCCGCCCGCCTGGAACTCGATGGAAAAGAGGGCCTGCTCTGGATTATGCAACGCCTTTGTCATCTCATTCACCAGCAATAACTGGTGGAAATTGCCTTCGCCGATGAAGATCGGGTACACGTCGGTGGCGCTGACCATGCCCTCGATTTCCATGGCGCTGACCAACTGCGACAGGCCAATGGGGAACGTCTTACCGCCGTTGGCGAAGCCGTGAATGTTGATGACGGGCAACACGTCCATGCCGTTGGCTCTGGCTTCGGCCCACAGCCAGGCGGCGTATTCACGCAGATATTCCCGGTAAAAATGGCGGTAATCGGCCACCACCTGGGCGGCAGCCGGTTCGGTGGGCTGTTGGATGTGCTGACGCAGGAAGCCGACCAGGTCGTCGGTGGGGTAGCGGGGGAACAGGTAACGGCCGTGACGCCCCTCCAGATACGCGGCAAAACGAGACAGCGTATCCGGGTTGGTGTCCAGGATATTCCGTACCCAGGCGATCATGCCCATCTCATTGTCTAGCTGCACCATGATGATCTGGCCGCCGCGCGTTACCTGGCGCGGGGCCAGCACGGTAAAAACGGCCCGGTACCAGCGGCGGACACAGGCTAGAAAGTCCGGGTGCAGGTAGCTGGCGATATTTTGCGTTTTCTGATCCTGGCTGATAAAGGCCACCTGCGGGTAGTTGTGGAACACCCAGGGGGGGATGCCCTCGTTGATGGTCTCAGCCATGATGTACGGGCCGGGCCGGGCGATGATCCACAGTCCCATGTCGGCAGCCAGATCGAGGAAACCGGCCAGATTGCGTTGGGGGTGGGTACGGCCGTCGAAATCCGACACCCCCTCCTCCAATTGATGCCATAACCAGGGGATGTACGCCGCCACCGCGTTAAACCCGGCAGCCTGTAACAATCCCAACCGGTGCGCCCATTCCTCTGGCGGTGTGCGAAAATAATGAAATTCCCCCGCCTGAATGAACTGTGGCTGATCGTTGAGCCAGAATTGGCCATTTTGGATGGTGAAGTTGTTCATGGTTATTTGACGTGATGCGTGACCGGAACTCCCTCACGCATCACACGTCACGCCTCGTAAAGCCCAAAACTCCCAATGCTTTCTGGATGACAGGACTATTGGTATATGTTTCCCACACCAACCGGCTGAGGTAATTTTCGATCATGATCATGGAACACCCTTTGTCAATGCCATAGAGGGATTGACTGTACCAGGGCGGCGACACGTCCAGATTATAGGCATCATAAAAGCCATACGGCCCCCAGGTTTGTGGGTGATGCTGATAGAGGTACTGCATCATTTCCAGGGTATGGGCGGGCGTGAAGGGCAGCGAAGACAGCGCGCCATAAATGGAGACGGTGCCGTTGGGTTTGGGCGTGTGCAGGCTGGGGGTGCTGCCGGAGACGTCGTAACCCCACGGGCCGTCGCCGCAGCTCACACCCCAGCTTTGGGCATGGTAGGTTTTGAAGCGGTCGGCATGTTCCAGGCAAAACTGCCGGTTGGCCAGCGTGGCCAGCCGGGTGTTTTCAAACCAGTCTACACCGTCCGGGTCAAGATAACGGGCGGTATCCAGCCAGGCTTCGCTGAACTGGTAGGCAAACAGGTTACCGCCGGGATTGATGATGATGGAGTGGCCGGCAAATTCCCCCCGGTCGCGGGAAAAACCTTGATACAGCCGGCGGGCGACGGCTGGCTCAATCTGGGCGGCGGCTTGCAAATACATCATCTTTTGTTCGGCGGCCATATGCCACTGGTAGATGAAACCGGGGCTGCCGGTAACGTAGTCACCGCCTTCGTCCGGGTTGTAGGCCATGCGAAAGAGGGTTTTGCCCTCTTTTTCAAAGATGATGAAGTGCCAGTCTACTCGTTCGAGCAACTGCCGGGCTAACTGCTCGATTTGGGCATCACCAAAGTAGGCAGCGGCGGTGATGACCCCGTTCAGGCAGAGGGCGGTATCTATGGTGGAGTATTCGCACTTTTTAACCCGCCGACCGCTGTCCATGTGCAGGTAATGGGCAAAGAAGCCACGATGGTGGGCGGCATGGTGCAAGAGGGTATGCAGCGTTTGGTGGGTGATGGTCACGGCCGTGTCCCGTTCCATAAATCCCCTTTCCGCGGCAATCACCCAGGCCGTCAGCGCAAAACCAACCGACGCAATGGAAGCCACCCCGGTATCCTTCGTCGAATCCACCGTCAGGCCATACCCTCGGCTGCCCGCCTGCAAATTCGTATACTGAAGAAAAAAATCAACCGACCCTTTTAATTCACGCTGCAATAGATCTATGTTGTCCATGATTTTTCAGGCGGAGGACAATTTGCTAAATTGTCCTACCGCCGGGTAGACGATTCCCGCGGAATCAATTTGGTGGGGATGCGATGGGGGCGGAAAGGTTTGCCTTTTTCCAAAAAATCAATGAGTTGGGTTGCGGCGGCCTCACCCCAGGCAATGCGCGACGCGCCAATGGTAGACAGGGTTGGCTGCATATAACGGGCGATGAGAATATCGTCAAACCCCACCACGGCCATATCATCGGGTGCTTTCAGGTGATGCTCCTTCATGGCCCGAATGAACCCTATGGCCATCTGATCATTGGCGCAAAAGACCGCTTCCGGCAAATCACCGGCTTCGATGATCTCGTTGGCGGCGTCATAACCTGACGACTCCGTAAAATTCCCCTCATAACATTGCACGGTCACGTGATGCCGGGCCGCCTCGCTTAAAAAGGCCGTCCGTCTTTCCATATTGTCGAATGAATCGGCTGCGCCAGACACAAAAAAGATGCGCCGCGCCCCCTGGCTGTACAAATGATGGAACGCCTCTTTGACGCCGTGCTGGTTGTCTACCAGGAGTGGCAGCAAATAATCCGATTCCAGAAAACGGTCTAGCACCACAATGGGAAACCTGGCGGAGGCGAGTTTCAAGACGGTCTCGTCTTTTATTTTGGAATCGAAGACAACGGCGCCATCTACCTGCCGGTGCGTCAGAATTTTGCGTTTGGTCCAGCTTTCCGGGCAGACGATCATCTCGTAATCGGTTCTCAGGATGGCGTCGTGGATGCCTTCCAGAATATCCTCATAAAACGAGCCGCTAAAACGGGTGATAAAGACGCCAATGGTCAACGTCTTGCGGTTTTTCAAGTTGCGGGCAAAGGCGTTGGGGTGGTAATTGAGTTCTTCGGCCGCCTGTAAGATACGCTTGCGCGTATCCTCGCTGATGGTACCGGTGCCGTTGAGCGCGTAGGAAGCGGCCGTGACGCTGACCCTGGCATGTTTGGCTACATCTTTTATCGTTGTCATGGATTCTGTTCAGGGGACCTGACAGGTTTCAAAAAACCTGTCAGGTCTAATCGGTTATTATTTTGAGATTTGCAAACGGTTTAACCCTTCTAATATCTGTTCATTTTGCATCATCATCTGGTGAACCAGATCGTTTTCGTGGTTTGCCAGCATGAGCAGGGTGATCCCTTTGTCTATGCCGATGACATCGCTGGCAAACCAGTTTTCGCTCAGGTTATAGGCGTCTAAAAAGCCATATTTCCCGTTCAGCCGCTCAATTGTGTAATAGTTCAACATGGCCTGCTCCGCCTGTTCGGGCAGGAAAATGATAGAGCCGATGGCCCCGGCGGGGGGAATGGTGTCATCCACCACGTGGGCGCGGTTGTCATAGCCGGACGGGGGCGCGCCGTATAAGCCGTTATACCCGTTGGGGCCGTCGCTGGCGGTCAGCCCCCAGGCGTTCGGGCCGAGCGTCTGGTATTTGCGCTCCATCAGGACGGCAAAATTGTACTGCGCCAGCGACGCCTCCACCGAATTATCAAACCAGTTCACCCCCTCTTTGTCGGTGTAGCCGCGGAAATCCAGCCAGGCATGGCTGAACTGGTAGGTGAAAATGGAGCCGAACCAGGAGTGAATGAAGGGTTCTCCTTCGCCAAAGCGGGCGTAGTGGCGGGTGAAGGTGTAGTAGGGCCTCTCGTCTACAGGATAGGTGCGGGAACCGGCCGCCAGCACATACAACATCAACTGTTCGGCGTAAAAGTCCCAGTGTCCTTCAAACCCTTTTTCGGGCCGGTAGGCCATGTAAAACATCTGGCGCGATTCGTCTATAAACCAGGGCCAGTTCACGGCGTCATAAATCTGGCCGGCTTTTTCCTGGAGTTCGCCGCCAAAGTAGTCCCCGGCGGTGAGGACGCCCATGAGCAGGATGGCGGAGTCAATGCTGGAAACTTCGCTTTGCCAGGCTCTCTGGCCGGTTTGCATGTCTACAAAATGGTAGTAAAAGCCTTCCGTCCGCTCCATCCCCAGGAGGGTGTCCAGGGTGCAGTTAGCGCGCTCATACCCTTGCTGGTGGGAGATGTACCCTTTTTCGACGCCGATGGGGTAGGCGGTGAGGCCAAAGCCGACGGCAGCGATGCTGGCGATGCCGGGGGAGCCAGGGTAGCGATCACGAATCAGGCCACAACCGGGGCTGTTGGGGTCGGTGTTGGCCTGCTCCCAGAAGAAGTCAAACGCGCCTTTCATTTCGTAGGCGATTACGCTGGCGATGGTGGGGGGTACGGCCGTTGGCAGCGGTGTGGGGGTGGGTACGGCCGTGACGGTAGCCGTCGCCACTTCCGGCATCACATCCCTGGCAGAACAGGCCGCCAGCGCCAACAAAAATATCAGAAGAAGAAGGTGGGAGAAGTGCCAGGCACAGGGCGGAACGGCCCCAGTCATCCAGAATCGAACTGCCCTGTGCCTGGCACTAAATATCAACTTATTCACCGGCGATCCCCGTCCTTTCCACAGATTCCACAAACCATTTTTGCAGGACAAAATACATCAGCAGCAGCGGCAAAATGTTCAAAAACGTGCCGCTCAACTTAACCGCCTCATTCAGGCGATCAAAGATATTAACCGTGCCCGGCGGGTACAAATTCTCATACGCCTGCACAAATTTGGAGAGCTGCATGGGCAGTGATTGGATGCCCCCTTCCAGAAAGATGACCGTCAGGTAGGTCTCATTCCAATACCAGACGATGGAGAAAATGATGGAAATAACAAAGGCGGGAATGGCCGATGGCAAGGCAATTCTCACAAATATCCGGAAGTCGCTGGCGCCATCCAGCCGGGCGGCCTCTTCCAGGGCTTTGGGTAGAGACAGAAAAGTCTGGTAAAAAATCAGGATGAAGATGGCGCTCCGATACCCCTGCCCCATCATGGCCGGTAAGATCAGGGCGTAAATGCTGCCCAGCAAACCGAATTGGCGATAGGTCAACATTTGGGGGATGACGGTGGTTTGCGGGGGGATGATGAATGTGGCCAGGATGAGCAGAAAGATCAGGTTTTTGCCCCAGAAGCGGTAACGCGCCAGACCATAGCCCACCAGTGAACAGACCATCGCCTGAATGATCGAGGGAACGACGCTGATCAGGATGGAGGATAACAGGGTGCTGGGGTAATTTAATACCCGGTATGCTTTGAGGTAGTTGCCGGTATAAATTTGCGTGGGAATCCACTGCACCATCGGGTTTAATAAATCCTCCGGGCTTTTCAGGCTGGTGACAAACATGAATAACAGGGGATACAAATACACGAAGCCGATGGCAATCAACAACAGATAGAGGGTGATATTAAACAACAGCCCGTAGTTGGTGCGATTGCCCAGGAAAATGCCTTTTAGCTGGTCTTGTCTATGCCTGGTCAGAGGATTTGCCAAAGAATAACTCCGCATGTTGATAGCCTCTTATTTTGAACTCAATCACTCAATCACCCGGCGAATAAATTCGCGGCTACAGGAGGCAAAGACCGCCTTCGCGGTCTGGCGGCCAGCCGACGCAGGTCGGCTTTGCAATGGTAGCTGCGGTTTTAACCGCCAGGTTTTTAATCTACCCAAACTGCCTCTTTGCCCGGTAGTTCAGGAGCAGATAAACAAATGCCAGCAGCAAAAAGAGGACAAAGAAGTACAAAAAGGACATGGCGCTGGCGTAGCCGATGCCGCCGCCGACGGCGTAGGTCTGGCCGTAGATGTATTTGATGACTTTGTTTTCCGAAAAATGGGAGAGCGTGATGATGGTGTAGACAGCCACGATGAGGGTGGTGGTGGACAGGGCGGGCAGCGTGATTTTCCAGAAGGATTCCCAGGCCGAAGCACCGTCAATGGCGGCGGCTTCGTAGATGCTCTGGTCAATTTTTTGCAGGCTGGAGAGGTAAATCAGGATTTGTACGCCGGAGAACCAGAGGATCAGGATGAAGGAGGTGAGCAGGTATTCAATGGGATTACGCAGATAGAGCGGCAATTGGGCGATAAAATCGGTGACGGTGGCGGAAATGGCCAGCCCCGGCACGGAGGTGGCCCCCTGGGCCACCAGTTCTTGAATGACCGGCCCGCTGGTGATGACCACCGGCAGGAAAAATATGGTGCGGAACATGCCCTTGAAGCGGAATTTCAGGTTCAGGAAGAGGGCGATGATCAGGGAAAAGATGAGGATGATGGGTACGGCGACCAGCGTTTCGATGGCGTATTCGATGAGCAGTTGCACAAAGGTGGGGTCGGTGAATAAGGCCCTGGTGTAATTTTGCCATTGAATTTGTTCCAGGCTGATGCCGGTGGCGGTGACGGTGACTTTGTTGAGGCTGTAATAGAGGGTTTGCAGGAGGGGCACGGCCGTGAACAGGGCAAATCCCACGATCCAGATCAGCACAAAGGCATAGCCATACACTGCCTCCCGCGAGCGGTGGGTCAGACCCCGGCGGCGGCCGATTTTCGGCGTGGTCATGGCGCCACCTCCCGGACAACGGCGTCCTGGCTGCCCACCACCACGCCGTCGCCCACATAGGGGGTATTGTTGTAATTGACGATGATCTGTTTGTTGTTGCCGTAGGTAGTGGCAAAAACGCCAGGGGCTAACGTCTGGCGGGCCGTGATGCGCTGCCCGGCCACCGGCCCCAACAGGCCGTTCAGCCATTGATAGTTCGCTTCAATTTCCGGCCCCCATTGGCCATAGGAGGAGGAGTAAATCCAGTTGGAACTGGTGTTGAGAATGTTGGCCGTAATCTCTTGGGTGAGGAAATAGGAGGGGTAGACGCCGAAATCTATGTGCCGCAGCAGGTCTTGCCGGGTATTGGAGGAGAAATTCAAGGCCGGGCCGTAAAAAGGCACGTAACCGGCCAGGATGATGGGCAAAAATGGCACAGCTTCGGAAGCGTACAGGTAGCCGCTGTTGGTGAGGGGCATATCGAAATAGGCCTGCATAAAACCATACAGGTAATCGTTGGGCATGTAAAAAGCCAGGGGAAGATTGCGCTCCGCCAGCAATGCCTGATATTGCTGGATGGCCTCTGCCCGATTCAAGAAGTTGTTCCGCTTGAAATCGCTGTAGAGCATGGAGCCAATGCCATCCAGCGCCAGGCCGGCTTGTAAGTCGGTGGAGACATCGGCGCTGAGTGCGGCGTAACGGCCGTGCAGCGCCTCATAGTTCAGGTAGTAATTGACCTTGTTGCGGTTGTAGCCGATCAGGTTGAAGTTGGTGATGGACATGGCCAGGTCGCGGCGGGTAGAGTAGCCGCCTTCGTCACGCAGGGCGGCCTGGGGGTCTAAATAGAGGTAGAAATTGCCACCTACGGCCGTGACCTCCCCCAGCAACGCCTCTAACTCCTGCTTATTGCCCAGCCGCCGCTCCAGCCGCAAGCTGTGGGGCGGCATGGTAGACGCGCCCAATGGCTGCCAGCCGTAATAGACGACCTCTGGGTTTTCCACCGCCAGATCGGCCAGAATGTCATCCATTTGGGCAATGGTGGTCATGGGAATGGCGCGATGCCAGAACAGGATTTTCTCTTTTTCCGCGCCCAAAAATTCCAGCCGGATGCCGATGTTGTCGCCGGGCACGGCCGTTTGATGCAGCATCCCCTTCCCCACCAGATACGCCTGGTAGCTGTTAGCCATGCCCACGTAATCGCCGGCCTCGCCGGTCAGAAAACGGTAATGGATGGAAACGTCAAAGCGGTTGGTGCTGGGTTGCAAGGTGGTGACGCCGGCGCCGGCGCGGTTGGTGGCCTGGAAGTAGCTCTCGTTATAGATGAAGACGTTGTAGAGGAAGTTGAAGTTGGTGATGATGCCCGCCGGGTGCGCCTGGATTTCGCCGTAGGGCGCGCCCTTTTCCACGATGGCGATGAAGGCGTTTTCTTTTTCGCCATGCACCATGCCGGTGACGGGGATGGAGATTTTGAAGGGGCGGTTAATGGTGGGGTCATAGGGCACGGCCGTGAGCATACCCAGGTCAGCGCCGTAGTAACGGCCGTAAAACATATTTTTCGCTTTTGTCTGCGCCGCAAAACGGATCAGCGTGCCCACCCCGTCGGGAATAAACATGTAACCGGGTATCTGGTCATCTCTGGTGGCCCCCAGGAAAGGATAGACGTGCAGCAATCCCAGTTTGAATGCCGGGTCTTCCTCTTTGATGGAGTCAAACGGCACCTGCACGTTCACCCCCTCCGGCTCTAGCTGCACCATGACCGTCAGCGTGATGGAGGGGTCAAGGAATTGCACGGTAGCGGCAAACCCCTGCTCAATAGGGTTGACCACAATGGACTGGTTGGTATTGGTGATGGAGGCGCGGATGCGGGTGGCCTTCTGATCCAGGTAATCAATGCTGATCCCGCTTTGGGCAAAGGCCGTCCAGGTGCGGTTGAGCCGGTCGTCTTCGCCCACCTCGTCCAGGTTGGAATGCCAGACGTAACCGCTGCGTTTGTCCACCACCTTGAAGGCCAGCGTACTTTCATTCAGGTATAGCTGGAAATTTTCGTTCTCGGCGACCAGGGTGTAATCATCGCCTATGAATGAATTCATAGGCTGAGATGGGAAACGTGCTGAAGCACGTTCCAGAAGGGGCTGATCAACGCGCTTGAGCGCGTTTTGTGTAGCAGACGCCGATTTCCAATCGGCGGCGTTGGATTCACCCGTGTCCTTTGCCGCCAGGCCGCCGGTTCCCAAAAGCAGGATGATGAGCAGAATGCTCTGGAATAGGCGCTGTGTCTTAGCCACGTAAACGTATCTCCTGGGCTACGGCCGTGATAAAGTCATACAACTGGTTAAACAACACGTACAGAATATAGCCGGTCAACACAAACAGCCCCATCGTAAACAAGGTGATCAGCACATTTCGCACCGTCTCCGAGAAGGTGTAGTTGTGAATCTCCTTCACCATGATGAACAGCATGATGGCCGTCCAGGCCCACATCAGGTTGAGCGAAAAGGAGTGCAGGAAAACCTCGTTGAGCGTCAGCACGTTGGAGAGCAGGGCAATGGGCAGGGCAAACAGCGCGAAGGGGAAGAGGCTGTAGGCCGTACCTATGATTACGTCCCGCACCCGCCCCTCGCCGTCGCTGATGGTCGAGACCAGGTAATTGGCCGTGTTCCACAGGAACAGCAGCACAAGGGTGCTGACGATCTCGTTTTCTGGCCGGATGTCTGCCAGCAAGGTGTACGGGTTAAAGATAAAACCGGTCAGGTAAAGGGACAACACCCGGACGACGATCACCCAGGCGTACAAGATGAAGGCAAAGGTCAGGCTGCCGCGCAGATTATGTTTGATGTAATAAAAGCTGTCGGCCGGCTGCTTGATAAAGCGGAACATGAAGACAAAATCGTCCACCAGCTTAATCGCCCGCACCCGTTTCAGCCAGTTTCGGGCGGGGTCAGACCAGCGGTAGCGCCGGTCAAACCGTTTGCCGGTCTGAAACACCAGCGAAAAGACGGCCAACCCGATGATGGCCGTCCCCAGGTATTGCTGCAAAACCACGTTGCGCAGTTCCCAAAACGCCTGTGAATAGCCGTCACGGTCTTCAGCATAGCGGTAAAAGGTCAGCGCATCCGGGTAATGGCCCTCCTTAAAGTAAGCGTCGGCGATGGCCTGATAAGCCATGATGAAAGAGCCGTTGGAGTCCAATACCTCTTCAAAGTAGGGCCGGGCCTCCTGGTAGAAACCTTCCATGTACAGGCGCACACCATCATGCACCTGCCGGGCAAAGGCGGTGGTCTCATAGACGACGATGGCGTTTTTCTCTTTGTCCAGGACGTAGAGATATTCACCGTGCCGGGCCACGGCCGTGGGATTCCGCACCGTGCCCAACCGCTGATCTCCCTTATCCTGCGCCCCAAACACAAACAGCAGTGTGCCGGTGAGGTCATATTCAAAAATCACGCCATCGGCAGCTACGGCCACCACCAGGCCATTGTCGCTGACGTCCAGATCGCGGAAAGCAGTGGAGCCAAGCGTCTCCGGGAAGATGTTTTTACCGGCAATGGTAAAGCGGCGAATGCTCTCCCACATGGAAGTCCCGGCTGTAATGGTGAATACCAGCGATTGGTGGTCAATTTCCAGGTTCGAGGGGGAAGCGGCCTCATTTTTGATGAACTGGGCCAACTGCTCTTCGGTCAGGAACAGCCGCTGCAAAATCATCTTCAACGACATAGCGGCCGAATTGGCGCCAAAATAGCCGATGAAGTTGCCGTTGGTGTTCATCTGCACAATGCCGTTAACCGAACCTTCGCTGATGATGTACAGATTTTGGCGCTTATCTACGGCGATTTTGCGGGGCAGGAACTGCCGATTTTTGCCAAACAGCGGCTCGGCGGGCCGGCCGAACTGCTTCAGCACCTCCCCGTTGGCGTCCAGGATAAAGATATTGTCCTGTTTCGCGTCCGCCACGTAGATGACGCCAGCGTCGTCTACAAAGACGCCGGTTGGCCCTTGCAAAACCCCTTCCCCAAAGGAGGCCGTTTCCTGGAAATTGTCCAGCCGGAGGATACGGCCGTTGCCCGTATCGGCCACGTAAATCACCCCCTCGGCCGTCACAAACATATCCTCCGCGCCGGAAATGGGCAGGTCTATTTCGGCGTAGGGGGTGTAGGCATCCTGCGTGCGCACCAGGAAGCCCCGCGGCCCCCAGGCCCAGGTGGTATACGGGGTTTGCGCGGCGGCGGGCACGGCCGTCAGCGCAATTACCCCGATGATCAACGTGATCTGGATCAATCGTTTCATAACGGTTTGGCGAATTCGGAATGATGCGTGATGCGTGAACGGAGAGCCTTACGCATCACGCATCACCTCATTTCAACCCCGAATGAGACATCGTATTCATCACCTGGCTTTGCAGGACGATGAAGATAATCAGGTTGGGCAGGAACATAATAAGGGCTGCGGCCGCAGCCATGCCCTGCCCGGCCACCACGTTGGCCCCGGCGGTTGTGGCCGTCAGGGTGGAGAGATAAAAAGCAAACGTCTTCAAACTTTCGCTGTTGATGTACAGCGTGGAAATCTCGGCATTGTTCCAGGCTGCCTGAAAGGTCAAAATGGCAATGGTGGCAATGGCCGGTTTGATCATGGGCACAATGATGCGCCAGTAAATGGTCACGTCCGACGCGCCGTCAATCTGCGCCGCCTGCACCACCTCGTCGGGGATGCCGTCAATAAACTGCTTGATCAGAAACAGCCCCACCGGCAAGGCCAATACCGGCAAGATGTGGACAAAATAAGTGTCCATCAGGTATAGCCTTTCAATGATGAGGAAGCGCGGGATGGTGACGGCAATGGGCACAAACATGAGGGCGACGGTATTGATGGCAAACAGCGCCTTTTTGAGTTTGAACTGTTTTTTAGACAGGGCGTAAGCGGCCAGGGTGGAGACGAGCATGGAAGCGGCAATGGTCACGGCCGTGATCAAAATGCTGTTGAACAAATAGCGGCTCACCGGCACCCCCGAATTGCCCATGCGCGAAAACAGGTCGGCAAAGTTCTTGGTCGTGGGGTTGGTGACAAAAAAGCGGGGCGGATAGGCAAACAACTCATCCGGCGGCTTAAAGGCGTGGGAAAAGATAAAGATCGTCGGCAGGAGCATAAAAGCCGCCAACGGCGCCAAAATTACGTAAAACTTGATCTGGCTGGGATGAAAACCTTTCGGATTCGTCCGGTTGCTGTAAATGCCGGAAAACCTCTTTCGGGAACGATTTCGTCTCATGTTTGCCTCAGTCACTACTCCCAAACAACCGGTTCGCTACTCTGGAAAAGAAGAGAACCATCAGCAGTAACACCACAGACACGGCCGCAGCATACCCCATCTCATAGCGCAAAAAACCAAAATCCTCAATGTGGTTCACAATCAACTGCCCAGCATATTGCGGCGTGGGGTTGCCGCCGGAAAGCACCACGCCAATGGCCCCGGCCTGAAACGTGCCCACAATGGACATCACCGCCCCAAACAACATTTGCGGCTTCATCGAGGGAATGGTGATGTGAATGATCTCCTGAAAACGGCTGCTGATCCCATCCAGGCTGCCCACTTCATACAGTTCCGGGTTCACTTCCAAAATGCCCGCCAGCATCGCCAGGAAACCGACGCCCATGCTGCCCCACAAGGTGACGATGATCATAATAGTCATCAAATACTGCGGCGATTGCAGCCATTGAATCGGCTCCTGGATGAGATTCAGCCCCAACAAATAACTGTTCAAGTAGCCGTTCTGGTCGCCGCTGAACAGGGTTTTCCAGACCACGGCCATGGCCACGCCGGTTGTCATCGAGGGCGAATACAAGATCAGGGCAAAAATAGTGCGCGGCAGTTTGGGCAACTGCGCCAGCATCCAGGCGAGCATAAAGGCCATGACATACCCGCATGGCCCCACGATCACGGCAAACTTGATGGTGTTGGGCAGCACGTAGCGCATGAATATCTCGTCCTGCGTCAGCAAGACGATGTAATTGCGCAGGCCGTTAAAGGTGGGCGTCTGAATGGTGTCGAAAAAAGTGAAGGAGAGAAAGAAGGCCACCAGCACGGGGGCGACGATGAAGATGGTAAACATCAGCGCATAGGGGAACAGGAAGGCATAGGCGCTGCCCTCTTTGCCATACCAGTTTTTGAGCGTGGGCAGGACGGGCCGACCGGCGCGGGTATCGGGCCGGATGAGGGGTTGGGGCACGGCCGTTTTTTCACCGATCATCTTGCATCCATCTTCTGACCGTTTCTATCGTCGGGATTTTGAACTCCTTCACTCTGACCCCGTTTTGCAGATAGCCAAACTCTTCCATTTTCCGGGTAATTTCGCGGTTGATGGTGATGACCGCGCTGTCAATGGCTACGCGGGGGTTCACCCCGTCGAACACAATTTTGTTCCAGGCATTGCTCAACTCCCGCTCCTGCATGTAGCTGCCGGGCAGTTTCACCGGCTCTTGCAGCCATTCCCACTGCGCCAGAATCACGTTCTTATGCTCCTGGGCAATGGGCGAGTAGGCGAACGCCTCCACGTTGGCCGAGTTCCACAAATACTCCAGCCCGTAGTTCAAAATAAGCTGCTGCTGGAAATCCATCTGCGTTTCGGTGGACATCCACCATTTCATAAATTCCCAGGCGGCTTCCGGCTGGTCGGTATTGGCAAACATGATGCCGGCCTGGGCGGAACCGGTGGCATAGCGCAATTCACGGCCGTCCGGCAGCACCGTCGCCGGATAGAGGTCAATGGCCCAAAGGCCGTTCAATTCCGGCGCGGCGGTGAGCAATTTCAGGTAGGTCTCAAAGTTGGAAACGCCAATGGGCAGACTGCCATAGCGGAAGCTGTCGTAAAAGCTGGAAGTCGTCAGCGGCATCCCGTAAATGGTGAAACTCTCGGCCATGAATTTCACGGCCGTGATCGCTTCCTCGCTGGCCAACCCCGTGGCAAAACCATCCGGGCTGTACAATGCCGCGTCATAATTAAAGAGATAAGGCGCGGTAAGTAGATAATTTTTGGTACCGCTGCCGCTGGAAAGGGCGGTGTTGAAATTCATGCCATACCGCTGCAATTCCGGCAAAATCTCAATTACCTCGTTCCATGTGTCGGGAACCGGAATGCCCAACGAATCCAGGATGTCTCTTCGATAAAATGTGACCCAGAAATCTTGCGTTTCCGGCAGGGCATAGACGGAATCGTTAATGATGTAGCTCAACAGCGAACCGGGGGTGTAGATGGAGATATAAGAGTCAAAATCATCAAACGCACGCAAATCTTTCAGGGCGTTGCGGATGGCTAATTCGTAGGGGATGTTGGTACTCACGCCCAACGCCACGTCCGGCTGGATACCGGCGGCGTTAGCCAACACCAGCTTGGACTCGTCCGGCATAATAGAAAACTTGACCGGAATACCCGTTTCCGGGGTAAACGTTTGGTCGGTGATCAACTGCATCAAATCCACGTATTGGCGCGGCCGATTGACCCATACCTCCAACTCGCCCGCCTCCGCGCCAATGGACTGGTACGGGTCGCGCCGGAAGGAGTGGATGAAGCGTTTGACCCCTTCAACCAGGGAGGTGGCAAACGAAGTTCTGATGGGCGGCGGCGGGGTATCGGCCGAATGAATGGTGATTTTGTCCAGGGCCAACGGCTGATTTTGCAGCAAGGGCAGCAGCGCGCCCAGCAGTTGGGCGGCCGAGCCGGAACCTTCGGAAAAGCGGTTCAGGCGGGTGGGAATTTTGTCGGGGTCTTGGGCCAGGAAGCGGATGTTGTCTATGGCCATCTGGTACATCAATACTTCCTGGGAGCCGCGGCCCTGGTTCACGGCCGTCAGAACCCCCAAATCCGCCTCCAAATCATCGGCAATGGCCACAAGCTGCTCTTCAATATCGGGAATATAGTCCGAAATCACCCACTCTTTGAAAGGGTCCACCTGATTGCCGGTCAGCTTTTTAATCTCCAGCGCCAGCGTGTTGATGTCTATGAGTACCTTTTTAATCTTCTCAATGGGCGTGTAATAGGGCGAATTGGTGGCCTCAATACCCAGCACGTTTGTGCCTTTGCGCAGGTAAATCTGGTATGGCATTTCACCGCCCAGGGTCACGTCGGTCCAGTCAGAGGAGTAAGCAAACGGCACGGCATTTAACTCCGCAAAGGGCACGGTCTCGTTGATAGTAATGCGGCGGAAGGTGGTGAAGTTGTTCCGGCTGTTTTGCAGGGCGCGCAGGGTAATGGTGTATAGTCCATCTTCCGGCACATCGAATTCATAGTAGACTGTGCTGCCGCTGCGATCCCAGTTTTCGCCGCCCAGGGTGTTGAGCAAGAGCCGGTAGGTGTCATACGGCGTCACTGCCAGGCTGCGCTGATTGGCCGGCCGGATGGCGGTGTCATTTTTGAAGGTGGCCCATTCGGCTTCCATTTCCATCAGCACCCCGGAAGATGCGGCCGCCTGGTTTTCCTGGCGGTACTGATCATAGGTGGGCAGCGGCGTTAATGGCTCCAGATAAATGCTGCCCAACAGCATGGACTCTTTGGTCAGCGTGAATTCAAACTCGTGTGTACCGGCGGTTAAAGCGAACGGCAGCGGCGTGGGCTGGCTGAAATTGACGTCCCGCAGCGGCACGTTTGTCCAGCGAATCAATCTGTCCTGGCGAATCAGGGCCTCGTTCCCGTAGCGGTCGAGGGGAAATGTTTCCGCGCCCGCCTGGTTCTGGTAAAAAATGGGGAACACCATGCGCCGGGCGTCGTTGACCGGAAAGTCGCCATCTACCAGCAGTTGCCCTTCGGGAGCGTTGATGAAGGCGCTGAGCGCGGCCATGTCAAAGGAGAGGGTGTACAGGCCAGACTCCGGCACCGAGACGGTAAACTGGACGGTGTCGCCGGGTTGCAGGAGGACGGCCGTTTTCCCATACAACCCGGCGCTTTCATGGTCACTAATCGGCAGGCCAAAGGAGCCAGCGGGGATTTCAATGGCACGGCCGTTGGCTGCCTGGTGAGGCGAGATGCGTGAGGTGGGGGTGACGGCCGTGTCCCCATTCTCCCATGCGCGCATACCCGATGGCGGCGTCGCTGCCAACACAATGAACGCCATTCCCAACAACTTGAGAATGATCCATCCAGACCTGACCGGTTTCTTAAACCTGTCAGGCCTATTCCATCCGTAAATCCTGCCCATCCGTTGTCAATACAAAAGGGCGTTGCCCACCGGCAACGCCCTTTTTCATACATGTTACTGATTCATTTCCGCGGCCGCGTCCGCCAGGATTTGATTGGCAAACGTTTCCAGTTGCGCGGCGTAATCTTCGTATTTGTAACGGCCGTCGTTGGCAAAATTGAACATAAACCACATATTCACATCCTTATCCTCGCCGATGTCAATACCCGGTTTCCCTTCCCAACGAGCATTGATGTAGCCGGGCACAATTTTGGCCAGCGACTCAATCATGCTGTTGTCCAGGTTCTCCAACGCCGCCTGGATGCCCGGCTTGTCGGCAAACTCTTTGTACAGGGCAATGGAATCCGCATCCACCGCCACCGGCAGCTTGGGCGCAGACCCCATGGCCCCGGCCAGTTCCGCTTCTTTGGCGTAGGCTTCGCTGGAGAAGGTCATCCATTTGGCGAAATTATACGCCTCTTCCAGGTTAGCCGCCGTATCGGAAACCACGATCACATCGGCTACCAACGCCTGATTGCCGCCGGGAACGCCCACAAAATCCCAATCAAACGTCGCATTTTGCACAAAGTTGGGAATGTTCCAGCCGCCTTCCCAACGCATCCCCACTTCCTGGTTCAAGAACAGTTCCCACGGGCCAACAGACTTAAAGTTCGCCTTTTGTTCGTCCGACAGGCCTTGCCAGGTGTAGGGCTGCATCTCGCCCGCTTTAGCCACAGCCTCTTTGAAAGCGGCGTCGTTGTAATTCATCTGCTCGCCGTCATAGCTGAACCATTTCAAGTCTGGGTTCTGCGCATTGGCGTACCAGCCCATCACAAATTCCATCTCATCCAGACCCAGCACACCCTGAGAGATATTGTTTAACGAGGTAACGGCATCGTTGAACTCGTCCACAGTGAAACCATATTCTGGCGCGTCCAGGTTGGCCGCCTCATACAAATCCTTGTTGACAAAGTAGCCCATAATGAACTGGGCGGCGGGCAAACCAAGCACCTGCCCGTTGTATGTAAAGCTGTCCTTGAGCACCTGAGGCACTTTAGCCCAATCGGGGTCGTCTTGCACAAGTTCCGTCAGATCAGCCAGCCAGCCATTTTGCACGTACAGGGGCACGTTGTTGGCCATGAACACGTCCGGCAGTTCACCTTTGGCGGCATACGAAGTAAGAACGGCGTCCCAACCACCCTCGGCCGACATGTCCACAAATTCAACGGTGACGTGTGGGTTGGCGTCTGTGTACGCTTTCACCATTTGCCGCTGGATATTGTTTTCCTCTTCGGTACCCAGGTTCCAGTTGGCATAACGCAGGGTAACGGGTTCAGGGGCGGCGGCTTCTTCGGCGGGCGCGGCTTCTTCGGCCGGGGCGGCTTCTTCAGCCGGCGCTGCCTCTTCGGCGGGCGCGGCTTCTTCGGCTGACTCTTCGGCGGGGGCCGGCACGGCCGTCGGCGTACTTTCGGTCGTGCCGGAGCTACAACCAATAAACATCGCCACAAACATGGCAATGACCAATAAGCGGATCAGTTTCGTGTAGGTTTTCATTTCTTAATCTCCTCGAGTTGTTCAAAAACTTAACTGTAGAGCGATTTGCAAAATCGCCCGCCTAAAAAATGTGTTTGATTCGGCATCTTTTCAATAAGCGCCTCCTTCTGCAGCGCCGGTTGCCAACCGGCGTTACGTGCGGCTTCCCAGGATAATTTCCACCCGATGCGTCTGCCCATCAGCAAAGGCCGGTATCACGTTGCTGGCTGCCGCACGGCCGTCTACCGTTACCGACAGCACCCCTTTATTGACGTGCCGGGGGTTTTTCACCTCAATCTGGTACCAGGCATTGCGGAATTTGCGCGTCACGTTGTAACCATCCCAATGAGCCGGAATAGATGGCTCTACCAACAGGCCATCAGCCTGGGGTCTGACACCCAAAATATAGTGGGTGGCTACCCGGTGCAGCCATTGGGAAGAGCCGGTGTACCACGTCCATCCGCCACGGCCGTAAAACTCCGACAGCGGCCCATCAATGTTGCCCGGTGTCACGTAGGGTTCCGCCTTGTAAGTCTCAATATCCGCGCTGCGATTCGGCGGGCAAATGCGGCGGTACGCTTCATAGGCCAGGTCCGGCTCATCCACCAGCGTATAGGCCCACACCGACCAGGTGGCGGCATGGGTATAGACGCCGCCATTTTCGCGCAGCCCCGGCGCATAGCGGGTGACGTAGCCAATATCCGGCCTGGGCTTGGTGAAAGCGGGGTAATTCAACAGGGTGCCGTAATCGCGCAACAGGTGGCGGGTCACGGCCGTCATCGCCGTTTTGGCGCGCTCTGTATCCGCAATGCCGCTCATCACGGCCCAGTTGTTGGGCATTAAAAATATCTGCCCTTCTTCATTCTCCTTTGACCCCAATAACAGCCCATCATCCGTGGTGGCCTGCAAATACCATTCCCCATCCCACCCGTAACGATTCATCGCCTGTTGCAGGCTTTGGCGCACCATCTCGCACTTCTGGGCAAAAGCCTCGTCCCCCCGCATCCTGGCCACCGGGCCAAAATCACCCAGGATCATGTAGAGAAATTCGGCCACCCAAAAGCTCTCCCCTTTCAGCAGCGTGCCTACCGCGCTCAAGCCATCATTCCAGTCATGGTCGCCCATCAACGGAATCCCGCGCGGCGAAAAGCGGGAGAAGGAACGTTCAATAGCCCGTTTGCAATGGTCATAGAGTGGTTCGGCAGGGCCGTTCAGATACGGAACCATCTCATCCAGAATGCTGAAATCGCCGGTCTCTTGCAGATACGCATCCAGGATAAACGGCAGCCATAGCAGATCATCCGAACAGTTAGTGCGCGGGCCGCCGCCCCGGATGGAAAACCACCAGTGCAGCACGTCCCCCTCCATGAACTGCTGCCCGGCGTGCAGGAGTAACTGCTTCCTGGTGTATTCTGGCTCGCTAACCAGGAAAATCTGGCTGTCTTGCAACTGGTCGCGGAAACCATAGCCGGCCGATACCTGGTAAAGCGCCGATTTGCCCCACAGCCGGCAGGAAATGGACTGGTACTTCAACCAGGTGTTGGTCATAAAGTTGAACGCTTCATCCGGCGTCTCTACTTTTTCGGTGTCAATAAAGCGCGCCCAAAAATCATGCACCGCCTGTAATGCCTGTTCGCTTTGCTCAACCCCGGTGTAACGCACAATCAACTCGCCCACATCTTCCTGGCCATCCTCGGCTGCGCCCAACGTAAACACGATGGTTTTTGACTCCTGCGGTAGCAGCGTCACCTGCACTTGCAGGGCGGCAATGGCATCGGTAAAACGACCGGTACGGCCGGCCAGACGGCCGTCGCCCATCGCCTGGGGTTTGTCATCATTGTTATACAGGCCAATGAACGACTCTTTGTCGCAATCAAAGGATAATAGGGGTTCGCTTACGGCCGTAAACGCAGTGTAAGGCCAATCGGTGTTATTGTGCCGCCCTTTGTCATCGGGGAATCCCCACAGGCATTTGCGGGCATACAGCGCGTTCCGGGCCACGTCGGCCGAAGTCTCGATAAACAGTTTGTGGAACTCGCGGTGTTCATCCGGCGCAAAGCCCAACAGCCATTCGGCATAGGAGGTGATGTCCAGTTCGCGCGTTTCACGGCCGTGATTGGTGAGGGTAAGCCGCACTATCTCCACCGGGTCATGCGCGGCCACAAAAAGGGTCAGTTCGCTGGCAATGTCTTCGATTTGCTGCCTGAATGTGGAGTAACCAATACCATGAGTGACGGAGAAAGATTGGTACGGCCGCATCACCGGCTTATACGTCGCCGACCAATAAACGCCACTTTTCCGGTCACGAATATAGAAATACTTCCCCCAATTGTCCTTCACCAGGTCTTGAAACGAGCGGGTAATCCGGTTTTGCCCGGCATTGCCACGCCAGCTAAAACCAGACCCGTTTTGCGAAACCATCAGGCCATAGTCGCCATTGCTGATGATATTTCCCCAGGGCCGGGGCGTCCGCGGCGTGGTAATGACATATTCTTTGCCATCTTCCGAAAAGTAACCGTAGGCGTTCTTAAACTTCTGATTCATGTGATAACCGTTCAGACCTGACAGGTTTTGCAAAACCTGTCAGGTCTCCAATGCTTATCGAGAAACCCCATAAGTGAAACGTTTCACTTTTCCCGAAAAAAAAAGTGCAAACACACTTTTCAAAGGAAAATTTATAACAGGTAAGGAAAAATTATCATGACTTTTCTTAATTTGTCAAGCCATTTTTGGTCTTTCGGATTTCGTGGGGTTTTGGGCGGCGCCTGGTTGTGAACTTGAGAACAGAGACCTTTCAAAGCCTTTTCAATGGCTAAATGGCACATAAAGACGACATAGAAATAACGGCCGTTACTAAACATCACCGCGCCTCAATTCAGGTTTCAGCCCGCCGGCGGGTGGCTTCTTACGCCTCGGCGGCCTCTTTTTGATGGCTTAAAACTCCAAAGCCTCACGCACTGCTTCCGGGTTTTTCGAGACCACTTGCAACAAAGCCCTGGCCGGGCCTTCCGGCCTCCGTCGCCCCTGTTCCCAATTCTGAAGCGTAGCGACGCTAACACCAATCATCAAAGCAAACTCTCGCTGAGATTTATCCAGTCGGCGGCGAATCTCTTTTATATCCAGGTCGCTAAACTCAAATGTACGCCCTGGCTCTCTCAAGCCCCGTTTTATCTCCCCGGCCTGCTGAATACTCTCAACCAGATTCACAAAATCTTGTTCATTCATTTAGCCACTCCTCAACTAATAAGCGCAAGATTTTCAATTGATTGGGCGTCAAATTCTCTTGTGCGCTCTTTTTATACACCGTCAACATATAAATACTGTCGTCTGGTCTGTCCTAATAATAAATAACCCGCACTCCCCTCTTTTGTCCTTTCCCACAATGCGCCATCGGATTTTGCGCAACCCACCACCACCTGGAATCAAATCGCCCGATTCTGGGCGTAATAACAACGCTTCCTGCAACTTTTGGTATTCTTCCTCAGGCAGCATCTCTCTAGCCAATTTGGTAAAGATGGGCGTCTCGATGAAAACCATGTGCAAACTATACGTCAATGACAGATAGGCTGCAACCCGATGTACTCAAGCAATCAGCTTAGAAGTTACGCACTTCTCAAGACCCTAAGGGTTTCAGAAAACCCTTAGGGTCTCTCGCCCCCATATCTGCTACACTTTGCCGTTATGAACGAAGCAACACCCCGGCACAAGCCGGAAGTGATGAGTCCGGTGGGCTATTGGCCGCAGCTACACGCCGCCATCGAAGCGGGCGCGGATGCCGTCTACTTCGGCCTCAAACATTTCACCGCCCGCGCCAAAGTCGGCTTCGGCCTCTCCGAACTGCCCGCCGTCATGCAAACCCTGCACCAACGCGGCGTGCGCGGTTACGTCACCTTCAACACCCTCATCTTCGACCACGAACTGGCCGAAGCCGCCCAAACCCTGGCCGCCATTGCCCAGGCCGGCACAGACGCCATCATCGTGCAAGATGTGGGCATCACCCAACTGGCGCACCAGATCGCGCCCGATTTGCCCCTCTACGGCAGCACCCAAATGAGCATCACCGACGTGGCGGGCATTCGCCTGGCGCAGCAGTTTGGCGTGCGCCGCGTGGTGCTGGCGCGGGAACTCTCCTTAGACGAAGTGCGCCAGATTCGCGCCCAAACGGACTGTGAATTGGAACTGTTTGTGCATGGCGCGTTGTGCGTCTCCTACTCCGGGCAATGTTTTTCGTCCGAAGCGTGGGGCGGCCGCAGCGCCAATCGCGGCCAATGCGCCCAGGCGTGTCGTCTGCCCTATGAATTGATGGTGGATGACCAGCTTCGCCCGCTCGGTGACGCCCGCTACCTGCTCTCCCCCGGCGACCTCTACGCCCTGCACCAGATTCCCGAAATCGTGCAAATGGGCATTACCGCGCTCAAAATTGAAGGGCGCTACAAAGATGCAGATTATGTGGCCCTGACCACCCGCGCCTACCGGCAGGCGGTGGACGCGGCCTGGGACGGCCGTCCCGCCGTCATCACCCCCGCCGCCGAAGAGCATCTGACGCAGGTTTATTCCCGTGGCCTCGGCCCCTGGTTCCTGACGGGCACCAATCATCAGGCAGTGGTGGACGGCCGTGCCCCCCGCCATCGGGGTCTGCTCATGGGGCGCGTCACGCGGGTATTGGCCGATGGGGTGCAAGTTGAACCGGCAGCTACCGCCGCACCACTCAAAGCTGGTGATGGGGTGGTCTTTGACGCCGCCGACTGGCGCAGCCCCGAAGAGCCGGAAGAAGGCGGCCATATTTACCAGGTCATACCCACCGCCAACGGCCAACTCACGCTGCGTTTTGGCAATGGCGCGGTGAACTTCGGCCGCATCCGCCCCGGCGACCAACTGTGGCGCACCCATGACCCGGCGCTGGCGAAGGCAGTACGGCCGTACACCCAGGCCACCACCCCCGTCCACAAACAGCCCGTACAGGTGCAGGTATTGGCAAAGGTGGGAGAGCGGTTGACGGCCGTGTGGACGCTCATTAACCAGCCCCACATCCAGATAACCGTCCACTCCGCCGAATCGCTTACCGCTGCCCAAAACCAGGCCATCAACGAAGAGCGTCTGCGCGAACAACTAGGCCGCCTGGGCCACACCCCCTACGAACTGACCGACCTGACCCTCACGGGCGATGGGATAGCCTTTGCTCCCACCTCCCTGCTCAACACCCTGCGCCGCCAGGCCGTCGAACAACTAACCGCCCAACAAAGCCAGCCGCCGCAAATGACCATTCACGATGCAACGGCCGTACTCCAATCCGCCCTCTCCCACCACCACCAACCGATTACCGATTACGGATTACCGATTACGGATTACCTCCACCTCCTCGTCCGCACCCCCGAACAACTAGACGCGGCCATATCGTTGCGCCCCGCCAGCATCACCCTGGATTATCTCGATTTGTATGGGCTGCGGCCGGCCATTGAGCGGGTGCAGGCCGCCGGCATCACCGCCCGCGTCGCCAGCCCGCGCATTTTGAAGCCCGGCGAAGAAGGCATCGTCAACTTCCTGCGCCGGTTAGAGTGCCCGATTTTGGTACGCGCCAATGGGCTGTTGGCGCTGCTGCAAGAAGGGGAACACCCACCGTTGATCGGCGATTTCAGCCTGAACGCGGCCAACGTCCTCACCGCCCGCACCTTCCTCCAAATGGGACTGCTGCGCCTGACGCCCACCCACGACCTGAACGCGGCGCAAATCACCACATTGGCACAGCAAATCGGCGCGGACAAGATCGAGGCGGTGGTCTACCAACACCTGCCCGTTTTCCACACCGAACATTGTGTTTTTTGTCGCTTCCTGTCCACAGGCACAAGTTATAAGGATTGTGGTACGCCGTGTGAGAAGCATAAGGTGGGGTTAAGGGATAGTCACGGCCGTGTCCATCCCGTATTGGCCGACGTGGGCTGCCGCAACACCATCTTTGGCGCGGAAGCGCAGGAAGCCAGCCATCACCTGGCTGCCTGGCGGCGGGCCGGCATCCACCATTTGCGCCTGGAATTTGCCCACGAGACGGCCGACCAGGTGACAAAAATCACCAACGTCTTCCAACAAGCCCTCGCCGGGCAGATCGCCATGCCCGAACTCACCCGCCACCTGCACCGGCTGGCCCCGCAAAACAGTACCGAAGGCAGCCTCTTTGTCCCCGACAACTACCTGATGCTGCCCATGTTGCAATAGGTTGTGTATTTACGTATTGTATGTACAATTAGCCCATGCGCTATGAGTGGGATGAAAATAAACGGCAACTCAATCTACACAAACATGGTTTTGACTTTGAAGATGCTTACGAAGTCTTCAACAGCCCTTTGTTAATCCAACTTGATACGCGCCAGGATTATGGGGAAGACCGATGGGTTGCCATTGGCTTTCTCAGATACCGTGTCGTTGTTATAGTCTATGCTGAAAATGATGAGCGTGATGTACGACGCATTATCTCGCTCCGAAAGGCGCTAAGTTATGAACAAAAACGCTTTGAAGAATATCTCGCAGACAGATTGGGATAGAGTTGACGCCCTCACAGACGAGGAAATAGATACCAGCGATAGCCCCCCACTGGGCGATGATTTTTTTGCCCATGCCGAATTGCGACTGCCGGAATCGAAACAAACTATTACGATTCGTCTGGATAAAGAGGTGCTGGAATGGTATAAAGCACAAGGCAAAGGGTATCAAACGCGCATCAATGCCGTGCTGCGCTCTTATATGGAAGCACATTCCACCTGATTCCTGATTCAACCAAGCCCTAAAAAGCTGCGAATACGCACGGCCGTGCCCACCAGCCGCGCTATCTGAATCTTCCCCCCGCCCGCTAACTGTACCATCCGCTTTTTGTCCAACACCAGCAGCAAATGATGGGTACGGCTGACCAGCCGGTCGCTGGGGTCATAGGCCCGCCCCAGGCCCACCGTTACCTGCTGAATGGCGCTCAGCGGGTAGCTCTGCTCCGTTTGCCGCAGGGCGCTGTGGCGGCGCACCGTCACCGTGCCCGCCGTCTTGTCAAACGTGGCCGTGGTGGAAACTGCCAGCAGCAGCACGGCCGTGCCCAACCCCGCCAGGAACAGGATCACGCCCAGCAGACGGCCGTGCCACACTCCCACCGCGATCACCTGCGTCCACAACGCCCACATGCTGGCCCCCAGCAAAAACAACCCCAACAAATACAGCGCCACCGGGCGCTGCCGCAATACAAGCAAAGTAGGGGTTTCCAGAATCACCTTCATACCGGCACCATCATAACAGGCAGATGGCAGGTGACAAGTACTCATCGGCAACCGGCCACTATAGTCCATTTCTACACCGTTTTGGCGCTACAACGAATCGCCGATCCAGGTAAAATGAGAAGGCATGTTTGATTGACGCTGAGCGCAATGAGCAGTGCCAGGCAAGGGGCAAAACCGTTTCGGTTAATCAGAGTAGAACGGCCCCTTGCCTGGCACTGCCCTTCAAAAAGAGGGAAAAATGAGAACGTTTAAGTTAATCATGGCCTGGATATTTGTGGTGTTGTCTGTTTTGGGTATTGTCGGCGCCCTGATCGGCATTGTCGCCAGTTGGCAGATACGCAATATGGCGACGGAAGCGACGGTGAATTTGTTGACGGCGGGGGAAACGGCCGTGACCACCCTTAGCAACGGAATTGGCCGTATTGACGACCGGTTGGCCGTTACCCAACAAAACATCCAGACGCTGGAAAACAACATCACCAGCACCGGCGCGGATGTGACTGAAAACAGCCTGGTGGGGCAGGCCATCTCCGCCCAAATCAGTGAAGAAACGGCGGCAAACATCGCCGAAGCCAGGGCCACCGTGCAGGCTATCACCGATGCCGTTAATACCCTTAATGCCGCCATCAACGCCGCCAACGCCATCCCCTTTGTGCAGCTAGATGGCTTTGTGCCTGAATTGGTCGGCGACATCGCCGATGGCATCGCTGAATTAGAGCAGGGCATCACAGACTTCCGTACCGGCGTGCAACAACGGCGCGAGGAACGCATCAGTGACACCGTTGGCTTCTTCACCGGCATCACCGGCCAGATGAGCGACCGGGTAGGGCAGGTACAAAGCCGACTGGAAACGGCCGAAACCCGCCTGAGTACCACCACCGACAGGCTGGAATCCGCCAAAGTCAGGTTGCCCCGCCTCTACACCACCATCACCATTGCCGCTAATGTGACCCTGCTGCTGATCGGCATCGCCTTCACCAGCCTGCTGCTGCACGGCTGGGCGCTGGCGCATAACCCCGACCTGACGTTAAAGGATTTGGCTTCTGGCAATAATGCGGACGCCGGGCAAAGCCCCGGTGTGGATGCCGGGCAAAGCACCGGGGCAGAAATCGAATGACGCTGCTGCGAGTTTATGTGGGCACGTATACCCGGCGCGAACCACATGTGGATGGTAAGGCGGCGGGTATTTACGTGTATACGCTGGATGCCGAGACCGGACAGTTGGTCTACCAATCCACAGCCACCGGTGTGGTCAACCCTTCCTACCTCACCCTCGCACCGCAGGGGGATTTTTTGTACGCGGTGAATGAAACAGCGGATGGCGCGGTGAGTGCCTTTGCCGTAGATGCGGCAACCGGCGACCTGACCTTTCTCAACCGGCAGTCATCACACGGATATGCCCCCTGTTATGTGAGTACGAATGCCGACGGCCGTTTTGTGCTGGCGGCGAATTATGTGACCGGGAATGTGTGTGTGCTGCCGGTGCTGGCCGACGGCCGTCTGGCCCCCACCAGCGACAATCAGCAGCATCATGGGCACGGCCCCCACGCCCACTGCATTGTGCCCGATGGTCACGGCCGTTTCTATCTTTCCGCCGATTTAGGCACAGACCAGATCATGGTATATGGTCTGGATGCGGCGCAGGGAAAACTGTTCCCCGCCGCGCAGCCGGTTCAACTATCACCCGGCAGTGGGCCACGCCACCTTTGTTTTCATCCCCACGGCCGAATCGTTTTTGTGCTGGCGGAACTCACGTCCCACCTGTTTGTGTTTGCCTATGACGAGGATAACGGCGCCCTGCATCCGCAGCAAACCATTTCCACGCTGCCGCCCGCGCACACTGGCCCCAATACCGGGGCGCATGTAGCCGTTTCGCCGGACGGCCGTTTCCTGTATGCTTCCAATCGTGGGCACGACAGCATAGCCATTTACGCCATCGCCGCGGAAACAGGCTTGCTGACGCTGGTGGAGCATGAAGCAACCCAGGGCCGGACGCCGCGCCATTTTACAATGGACGGGCACGGCCGTTACCTGCTGGTTGCCAATCAAGACAGTGATACGGTGGTGGTGTTTCGGCGGGATGAAGTGACGGGTGGATTGACGGCCGTTGCCCCGCCCCCCCCCCCCCCCCCCCCCCGCCTTTTTTA
>JAHBVI010000067.1 GCA_019637635.1 Anaerolineae bacterium | reverse complement strand
TTGACCTGGCCCGTGAAAATGCGACGGCCGTTGCCGCCGGGCACAGCTTCATCATCTTTTTAGGCGAAGGCTTCTACCCCATCAACGTCCTCAATGCCGTACAGCAGGTGCCCGAAGTGTGCCGCGTTTTCTGCGCCACCGCCAACCCCACCCAGGTCATTGTCGCCGAAACAGAGCAGGGGCGGGGCATTTTGGGCGTGATTGACGGCTTCCGCCCCGAAGGTATTGAGGGCGACGAAGACATCGCCTGGCGCAAAAACTTCCTGCGCCAGATTGGGTACAAGGTCTAGAGAGGAGCGGGGGACGCCCACGTCCCCCGCTCCTCTTTACAAGGATGAGTTCGTGTGCCCCCAGGCCAGGAGGGATAGGAATTCAAACACCAGGTTGGCGGCCAGGATGGACGTGATGTCGGCGTGGTCGTAGGGCGGGCTGACCTCTACCAGATCAAAGCCGACTAGCTTCAGCCCGGCCAGGCCGCGCACCAACTGTAATATCTGGAAGCTGCTCAGACCGCCCACCTCCGGCGTGCCGGTGCCGGGGGCGTAGGCCGGGTCAACGGCGTCAATATCCAGCGAGACGTAGGTGGGACGCCGGCCGATGAGGTGGTGGATGTGCTGGCTCACGGCCGTCATCCCCATCTCAAAACATTCTTCAATCGTCAACACGTTGGCCCCCAGACCACGCGCATCTTCCAGGTCGGTCGGTTCTTCCATAGGGCCGCGTATGCCCACCTGCACGTAAGCGGCTTTGTCAATCAGCCCTTCTTCCAACGCCAGCAAAAAGGGCGTGCCATGTTCCAAATGGCCGACGCGCTGGTAGGTGTCGGTGTGAGAATCGAAGTGGACGACGGCCAGCGGGCCATAGTGGGCAGCGTGCGCTTTGAGCAGGGAGTAGGTAATGGAATGGTCGCCACCCAGGGCGATGACGTGGGTGTTGGCGGAGAGGATTTCGGCGGTCACGGCCGTGATCCTCTCACTGGTCACGGTAATACTGGTTGGCTCCACCTCCACGTCGCCATAATCCACCGCCCGCAGCGTTGCCAGCGGGTCCACCTCCAGCAGCCGGTTATAACCCCATAGTTGCAGCGAATTGGCGCGAATCTGGCGTGGGCCAAAGCGTGTACCGCTGCGCCAGCTTGCCGCGCCGCTGTCATAGGGCACACCCAGGATAGTCACATCCACGCCATCCAATTCGCGGCTGACGGGCAGGCGCATAAAACTGGGAATACCGGCATACGCCATTAAATGCGCGCCAAAAGCGGGGTTGGGGTTTGATTGGGGCATAATCGTCTCCTCTGAAAATTATGAATTACGAATAAGTGCGAGCATTTTCCGAGATACGGCCGTATTTGCCAACCCCCCCCACCGTCGTGATATGATCCCACCGATTACGGATTACGGATTACGGATTACGAATCACGAGGAGACTATGAACTTTGAAACCCACACCTTCCCCAGCCGCCGCTCCAATGTGGTGGCGCTGAACGGGCTGGTTGCCACCAGCCAACCGCTGGCGGCGCAAGCCGGATTGGATATTTTGCAGGCAGGCGGCAATGCCGTAGACGCGGCCATTGCCACCGTGGCCACGCTGTGCGTGGTGGAACCAACCTCCACCGGCGTGGGCGGTGACGCCTTTGCCCTCATCTGGCAGGCGGACGAGGGCAAATTGTATGGATTGAATGCCAGCGGCCCTGCGCCACAGGGACTCACAGCCGACCTGGTGCGGCGCCAGGGGCACAGCCAATTTCCCGCTTTGGGCGCGCTGCCGGTGACGGTGCCGGGGGCGGTGCGCGGCTGGGAATTGGCGCTGTCCCGTTTTGGCAGTCTGGGATTAGACACTTTGCTGGCGCGGCCCATCCAGTATGCGCGGCATGGTTTTCCGCTGAGCCAGCGTATTGCCGCTGCCTGGGGGCGTTCAACGGAAAAGATGAGCCGGCATCCTGATTCGCGGCGGGTGTGGCTGCCACACGGCCGTGCCCCCCGCGCCGCCGAACGTTTCCAAAACCACGAATTCGCCCAAACCCTGATGACCATTGCCAGCGACGGCCCCGATGCCTTTTATCTGGGTGACATTGGCCGCCAGATTGCCGATTGTGTGCAGACAGCCGGCGGGGTGCTGACGCAAGACGATCTGGCGCAGTACCAGGCGGATTGGGTGGAACCCATTCAGGTGGATTATGGCGACGGATTTACCTTTTACGAAATCCCACCAAACGGGCAGGGCTTAACGGCGCTGCTGGCACTGAATCTGGCGACGCAGTTTGATCTGGCAGCCCTGGGGTACGGCACGGCCGATTATTTTCACGCCCTGATTGAGGTGATGAAGCTGGCCTTTGCCGATGCCCACGCCTATATTGGCGATCCGCGCCAGGTGGATGTACCTGTAGCCGGGCTGCTAAGCGCCGCGTATACCCAGGCACGGGCGGCGCAGGTGAATATGGCGCAGGCACAGCCGCCCACTGCCGGGCAGCCGCCGCGTCATGGCGACACGGTTTACCTGACGGTGGCGGACGGTAACGGCAATATGGTGAGCTGGATTCAAAGCCTGTATATGGGGTTTGGCAGCGGGCTGACGGCGGGCACAACCGGGGTGCAGTTGCAGAATCGGGGGGCTAATTTCAGCCTGGAGCCGGGACATCCCAATGAAGTGGCGCCGGGCAAACGGCCGTATCACACCATCATCCCCGGTTTCATCACCCACAACGGGCGGGCGTGGAGCAGCTTTGGCGTGATGGGCGGCTTTATGCAGCCGCAGGGCCATTTGCAGGTAGGGCTGAACCTGGCGCTGTGGGGCATGGACCCCCAGACGGCGCTGGACGCCCCCCGTTTTAACTGGCTGCAAGGGATGGAAGTGGGGTTGGAAACGGCCGTTTCGACGGGCAACCTGCGGTTGCCGCTTAGTGCAGGTGTGCCCGCTGATGTCCATGCCGAATTGACCCGGCGTGGTCATGTTGTCAGAGATAACGAACACCCCATGTCCTTTGGCGGCGGGCAGGTGATTGTGCGTGACCCGGACACTGGCGTTTTGATTGGCGGCAGCGAACCACGTAATGACGGTGCAGCGGTGGGTTGGTAAAAGGGTGTTCAGGTGTTTAGGTGTTCAAGTGTTTAGGTGAACACTTAAACACCTGAACACTTTATACTTGTGATATAATCACCGCCGTTAAGCAGCGGGCGGATGGCATCGGACGCTTTTTATCTTATCTTTGTCCTTTTGCCATTTTGCGCCTTTGTATTGAGAAAACACATTAGGAGGAAAATTTGATGAGCGAAACCAATTTGAACCTGACCACAGAAGTTTTCAAACGAGCGGCGTTGGTGAAAGCAGCAGGGCGTATAGACAGCAGTAACGCCGCCCAGTTTGACGCCACCTTGAAAGATGTGTTGGCTGGTGGGTATGAAAACATTGCCCTCGATCTTTCGGAAATCAGTTATATGAGCAGCGCCGGCTTGCGGGCCATTGTGGCCGCTCATCGTGAGTGCGCCAAAAAGAGAGGGTCGCTTGTGCTGGCAGCCCCGTCTGAACGAGTGTCGGAAGTGTTTTCGCTGGCCGGCCTGGACTCTATTTTTACGGTGTATGATGACGTGACGGCGGCTGTTGGCAGTTTCTAGTCCAGACCCTAAGGGTTTTGCAAAACCCTTAGGGTCTTTCTTCCCTCCCCATGGGCGATACCCTCATCATTCCCGGACGTTACGACAAAATCCAACAGGCATGCCAGTTTGTGGCCGCGGGGGCGGCCCAAGCCGGGCTGGATGACACGGCCGTATTTCACGTAGAATTGGCCTGTGATGAAGCCTGTACGAACGTCATCGAACATGCCTACGGCGCGGAAGATGTGGGGCAGATTCGCCTCAGATGGGAAGTGCAGGCGGGCCGGTTTGTGATTACCATTCACGACAACGGCCGTAGCTTTGACCCCGACGAAGTACCTGTTCCCATTCCCGATGATGTTGCCAACGGTACCTCTGATTTCCCCCGCGTGGGCGGCCTGGGTATCCATTTTATGCGCAAGCTGATGGATGAGGTTCGCTATCAATTTGAGGATGATGGGAATACGTTGGTGTTGGTGAAGGTGATTGAATAAACGTGAAACGTGATGCGTAAAAAGACGCATCACGTTTCACGCATCCTATAATGGCAATTCAACAAGAACCCCTGAAAAATGATATATGGCTGGTGCGGGCAGACGGCCGTTTAGACCAGAGCCAGACCCCCTTGTTGGAGGCAGCGCTCAATCAATTGTTGGATGACGGCCGTACCATCCTCATTGTAGACCTCTCGCAGGCCAGCTATATTAACAGCGGGGGGCTGCGCTGCCTGGTTTCTGCCTGGCGGCGCGCCAAACAGCAAGATGGCGATGTTTTATTGTGTGGCTTGAATGATCGCTTGCAAGAAGTTTTTACCATGGTTGGGTTTGACAAGGTTTTTCAAATTCACCCAACACTCACAGCCGCGCAACGGGCGGTGAAGAAAGGTAAATAGGTAATTGGGTAATTGTGTAATTACCCAATTACTTCCACTCTATGGACACCGGCTCTGTTTCCATGCCGCTGCTCTCTTTGGGCATTTTTCTAGGGGCCATGTTACTGGCAACCTATATTGCCGTGCGCCGCTATCGCTCGCGGCAACTGCTGCTGGCGCGGGTGGCCGAGTTAGAGTCTCTGAGCGAGGCGGGGCGGGCCATTGTGGAAGCCGAGTTGGATGTAGATGCCTTATGTGCCCTCATTGCCACCGAAAGTGGCAAGGTGATTGATAATGGCACCCTGCAAATTGGCCTTTTTGAGCAGTCGTTGTATCACATCTATTACTGGTGCATCAACAGCCGCCAACAACCCACACCCCAAACGTTTGACCTGCGCGAAGGCACGGGCATTGTGGGCTGGGTGCGTGAAAGCAAACGGCCGCTTCTCATCCATAATTTTGAGAAGGAGATGTCTCGTCTGCCCGCCCGCCCGCGTTACATCAGCGATACGCCGCCGCGTTCTGGCATCTTCATCCCCCTGATCAGCGGTGAAGAAACGTTGGGCGTTATTGCTGCCCAAAGCGACCAGCCCAACCGGTTTAACGAGGAAGATTTGCGCCGGTTGATGATTCTGGCGAACCAGGCGGCGGCGGCCATTGCTCATGCCCGCCTGTTTGCCCAGGCAGAAAAGCGGGCCGCGCAGCTAGAACTGGTGGGGGAAATTGGCCGCGAAATCGGCCGGGTGCAGAGCCAGGATGAGATTTTTAAGCAGGTGGTAAATCTGACGGCTTCAACGTTTGGGTTTCATCTGGTCACAATTTTTGGCGTCAACGGCCGTACCGATGCCAACGGAAGTGCCGACGGCCGTGAGGCCACCGTTGTCATGCAGGCCAGCAGCCGGCCCGAACTCATGCAGCAGCAGTTGGTAGTACAGCCAGGCGAGGGGTTGGTGGGCACGGCCGTAGCCACCCGCCAGACCGTGATCAGCAACGATACCCGCCATGATGACCGTTTTGTTTACCGCTGGGGGGTGCTGGAAGACAGCACCCACGCCGAAATGGCTATCCCCTTGCAGGTAGATGATGAATTATTGGGCGTGTTAGACGTACAAAGTCCACAGCCCGGTTTTTTCACCAGCATCGAGAAGATGACGCTGGAAACATTGGCCGCTGAAACCGCCATCGCCATCAACAAAACGCAGCAGTTGGCGCGCCAGCGGGAGCAGGCCTGGCTGACAACGGCGCAGTTACAGGTGGCCGAAGCCATCGGCCACGCCGATTCACCCGATGATATGCTGGAGACCGTGACCCGGTTGGCCGTCATGTTGCTGGGCGTCTCTTTTTGCGCCACGCTCTTGTGGGACGAGGAGACTCAGGCGTACAACTGCATGACGGTCTACGGCCGTGAGGCCCAGGCCGCGCGCCAGTTATGCCCGGTGCGGGTGCGGCTGGGTGAATGGCCAATGTTGGATGCCGTGCATGAATGTCAGGAACCAATTGCCACATCCAGGATACCGGCCTGGCTGCAAACGGCCGTGAACCAACCCGATGATCCCCCTCTCACCCAGATCACCATCCAGCCGTTGGTGACGGGGCCGCAAATGTTGGGCGTAATGTTGGTGGATAACGTGGCCGGGGTGGGTAATGGCACGGCCGTTTTCTCGCGCCGCAATGAACTGCTGCAAGATATTGCTGGGCAAACGGCGCGGGCGCTGGAAAATGCCCAACTGCGCGCCGCCCAACAGGAGGAGGCGTGGGTGAACACCGCCCTTTTCCAGGTGGCCGCCGCCGTCAACAGCCTCACCGACCTGAATGAAATCCTCTCCACCATCGTGCGCCTTATTCCCCTGCTGGTGGGGGTGGAATCGGCCGTTATTCTCATTTGGGACAATGTGCGCCATCTTTTTCACCCCGGCCCCAGCTATGGCATCGGCGAGATGGAGCGCGGTTTGCTAGAAACACTGGCGGTGGATCATGATGAGATGCAATCGTTGGCCCCTGGTTTGCTGACGCACACGGAAATTGCCACGGGTGATTTTAAGACAATTGGCCTGCCGCATTGGTTGGAGAGGGTTTTCCGCACCTCGTCGGCCTGCGCCTTTCCGTTGGCGGCGCGGGGAGAGTTGGTAGGGCTGATGTTGGTGGGGGCGCAGCCACAGTTGCCGCACCGCCGTTTGAACATTCTCACCGGCATTGCCCATCAGGCGGCCACGGCCGTTGTCAACCACCAGCTTTACCAGGAAGCGGCCGAACGCGACCGGCTGGAGCGGGAATTAGACGTGGCCCGTGAAATTCAGGCCAGCCTGATCCCGCGGGATAACCCGGCCATTACCGGCTGCCAGGTAGCCGGTTATTGGCAGGCAGCGCGCCAGGTGAGCGGTGATTTTTATGATTTTATGGAACTGTCTGATGGCAAGTGGGGGATTCTGATTGCCGATGTGGCCGACAAGGGGGTGCCGGCGGCTATCTTTATGGCCCTCAGCCGCACCATTTTGCGCACCATTGCCTTTAACCGCACCGACCCGGCCAATACGCTGATTCGCGCCAACGAGATTATTGGCAAGGATGCCCAGTCTGACCTGTTTGTGACCGTGTTTTATGCGGTGTGGGATGCACACAAGGAAGTGCTGACTTATGCCAATGCCGGGCACAATCCGCCGCTGCTGCTGCGCGCCGATGGCCAGGTGCAGCTATTGACGACGCAGGGTATTGCCCTGGGGGTGCTGCCGCAGGCGCAAATTGAACGACGGGAAACGGTGTTCCGTCGGGGGGATACGCTGGTTTTGTATACGGACGGGGTGACAGAGGCGATGAATGAGGATTATGACGAATTTGGCCTGGACCGGCTGCGGGTGACGGTGGAGGCAGCCCGGCAGCGCCATCCGGGGGAGATTGTCACGGCCGTGACCCAGGCCATCCACATCCACGCCGGCGACACCCCCCAATTCGACGATATTACCCTTGTGGTGATGAAACGATAGCTATTTGGTGACACCCCTCACCTCTGAAACGTGCCAAACTTCCTACCGTTGACTACCTCACTTCGCCTATGCTGGTGATGTTTGTTGTTTTCGTTTGTAATAGGCGATGAATCGCCTACTACGGACAAGGGAAGAGAGGCGGTATGAAGGAGATTTTGGTTTTACACTGGCAGGCGGCGGAGGAGCGGGTTGAGTCGGTTTCATTTTTGGGGGAGTCCTTTACCTTACAGCATAAAAGCTGCGATGGCGATATGGCGCGGGCGCAGGCGTTGGTGGCCGAGTATGACGGCCGTGCTGCCGCCATGGCCCTGAACGATATGCCCCTGACGCTGGAACTGGGGCCGGCGCGCCGGGAACATGCCTGGGGGCAGCAGGTGGTCACGGCCGTGCAAAACACCCCGGTGCTGGACGGCCGTATCATTCGCGCCGGGCTGGAACGATGGGCGGTTATCCTGGCCGACCGCGCCCAACCGGGCATTTTCAGCCGCAAGCACGTGCTGATGACGCCCGGCCTGAACCATAACGGCCTGGCGCACGCCCTGGAAAAACGGGGCTGCGATTTGCGTTACGCCGACCCATTCATCTATTTTGGCCTGCCCGGTGCGCCGGGTATTGGCGGCCGGCGCAGCCGCAACCAGGCCGCGCCGGTGCAAGTAGACTGGTTGAAGGAAGTGGAGTACGGCCGTCTTTATCCCACCCCCAACGGCGTCGCCCCAGAAAGCAGCCGCGCTCCCTTTGATTGGGCGGATGTGATTGCCGGGGACATTGGCGTCATCCGCCGTTTTGCCCCACTCCAACTGAAGCACAAAACAGTGGTGGTGGAATATGCCACCGCCGAAGACCTGGCCGATTTGCAGATGCGGGGTGTGGCCCTGGTGGTGGAGTTGATGCCGGGATTGGTGGGGGAGTACGGCCGTGTGCCCGCCTCTGCCGCCACCCTGGAAGCCATCCTCACTACCTTACAGCCAGACCCCACCGCCGATCTCAACGAAGACGCCTTCCTCGACCTGATGGCCGACATTGAATGGACGCCGGCCATCCACACCTTACAGCCGGAAGAAACGGGTGTTAACCGTTTCGCCTTTGTCATTCACCCACTGCACGTCGGTTTTGTGCATAAACACAAATACTTTCGCTGGACGCGCTACCTGCCGGATAATCTGGTGGAAGCAGTCGCCGCCTATCTGCCGCCCCTCTACCTGTCGCGTATTTCCGGCGGCCAATCACCCACCACCGGGCAGCGCGTGGAGGGCATTCTCATCAGCCTGGGGGCCACGCCGCGCCAGATGATGCGCCACGATGAACGGTTCACCTACAACCAGTTACGCCAGGCGGCGCAAATGGCCGAGCGCAGGGGGGCGCGCATCATGGGGTTGGGCGCGTTCACCAGCGTGGTGGGGGATGCCGGCATCACCGTGGCTCACGAAGCGGATATTGCCATTACCAGCGGCAACAGCCTGACGGTGGCAGCCACATTGGAAGCGGCCAAACAGGCCGTAGTGAAAATGGGGGCCACCGACCTGACCAAAGGCAAGGTGATGATCATTGGCGCCACCGGTTCCATTGGCGCGGTCTGTTCGCGGCTGCTGGCGCAGGCGATTTATGACGTGGTGCTGGTCTCCATTGAGCCGGAAAAGCTGATTGATTTGAAGCGCACCATTCAGGCGGAAACGCCGGGGTCAACAGTGACCATTGCCACGCGGCCGGATGAATTTGTGGGGTTGTGTGACCTGATCGTGACGGCGACCTCGGCGTTTGGGCAGCGCATTGTGGACATTAGCAAGTGCAAACCGGGGGCGGTGATTTGCGACGTGGCCCGCCCGCCGGACATCAGCAAGGAAGAAGCGGCCTTACGCCCGGACGTGCTGGTGATTGAAAGCGGCGAGGTGCTGATTCCGGGGGATATTGATTTTGGGTATGACATTGGCTTGCCGCCAAAGACGGCCTATGCCTGCCTGGCGGAGACGGCGCTGCTGGCCATGGACGGCCGTTTCGAGGATTACACGCTCGGCCGTAACATCAGCATCGAGCGGGTGAAGGAGATTTACCGCCTCTTCAAGAAACACGAGTTCCAGATTGCCGGGCTACGCTCCTTTGGCGAACACGTGACGGACGAGTTGGCGGCGCAAAAGCGGGTGCTGGCCGACCAGCTACGCCATGACCCGGCGGCCCTGGCCCGCGTGCAGCAGGAGAGCGGCGAAAAGCTGGCGGCCATGCCGGTGCAGGCCAAGGGGGTACGTTCTTCAAGCTCCAACCGGGGTAAATGGGCGGTGACGGCCGTTGCCCTGGCCGTCGTTGCCGCTGTCGCCTGGCAGCGAAAAATAAGCAGGTGAACAAGGGACGGCAAGCCGTCCCTTGTTCACCGTGTTTTGTTTATTGGGGGGTGAACAGGCTCATCGGCAGCGGTTCGCCGGCGTCGTGCAGGCGGCGCAGACATTTGGGAATGTAGCCGGTAGCCGTGAAGACGCCTTTGATCTGGCCTTCTTCTTTGCCGGTCTGGCGGAACTCGAAAATATCCTGCAATTCTACATTGTCACCCTGCATCCCGGACACTTCGCTGATTTTGACAATGCGGCGACGGCCGTCGTGCATTCGCTCCTGGTGGGAAATGATGTGCAAGGCGGAGACCATCTGCTGGCGAATGGTCAACAGCGGTATAGACAGGTCGGACATCAACACCATTGTTTCCAGTCGGTTCACCACATCACGCGGATTGTTGGCGTGCAGGGTGAAGATGCAACCGTCGTGCCCGGTATTCATGGCCGCAAACAAATCCTGCACTTCCGGGCCGCGCGCCTCGCCCAGGATAATGCGATCCGGCCGCATCTTTAGCGCGTTGACGATCAGATCGTGGGCGGTGACTCCGCCTTTGCCGTTAGCGTCCGGCGGGCGGCCTTCTAACCGCACCACCCGCTGGTGATTGAGTTGCACTTCGGCCATCTGCTCCACCGTGACAATGCGTTGTTCGGCCGGAATAAGGCCGGCCAGCAGGTTGAGGACGGTGGTCTTGCCGGAGCCGGTGCCGCCGGAAATAGCCAGGTTCAAATTGGCGCGGATGCAGGCGGCCAGGAAATCCAGCATTGGTTGGCTCAGGCTGCCCCATTCCAGCAGATTGTCCAGGTCAAACGTGCGCGGCGGAAACCGGCGGATAGTGATGACCGGGCCACTCATCAGGGAAATGGGTGGCATGACGACGTTGATCAGGCTGCCATCGGGTAAACGGCCGTCTACCATCGGCAGATCATCCCCGGCGGGGCGGCCCAAAGCAGCGGTCAACTGCCGGGCAAAACTGGTCAGCGCCTGCGCGTCGGCAAAAGGCATAGCGGCCTCTTCCAGCTTGCCGCGCCGCTCCACCAGCAGCCGGTCTGCGCCGTCAATCATAATTTCCGTCACGGTCACATCGTTCAGCAATGATTGCAGCGGTTGTAAAATCTCATTTAATTGTTCGCTGTTCATGTGCATCTCCTTTTTGATCTACTGATAGTGATTAGATGCTTGTTTTGTAGCATACGGCGGCGGGTGGGCGGAACGGCCGTTTCACCAGCCCGTACCCTGTTTAATTAACCAGGGTTGCCGCGCCGCTGCCGCGCACCCACCCCTGCCGCAGGGCAATAACCGCCGCTTCCGTGCGCGTGCTGACGCCCAATTTCAGGTAGATATTATCCAGGTGGAAGTTGACCGTGCGCGGCTTGATGTGCAGGGCGTGGGCAATTTCCTTGTTGGTCATGCCCTCGGCCAGGCAGACGATGACCTCCATTTCGCGGGCCGTCAGCAGTAGCGGCGGCGTCAGGGTAAAACGGATGGTCACTTCGTAACGGCCGTGCCGCACCCCGTTGCTTATCTGGCCGCCCATGTTGGTTACGCGCTGCTGGCTGGCCGGCGTCAGCCGGGGTGTATCCACCGGCCCGTTGTCGGCCAGGGTGTAGAGCAGTTCATCCGGCTGGCGGCGCAGGTAAATGGTGATGTGCGTGGCATGGCCGTTGTCAAGGGCGGCTGCGATCATCTCTTGGGTGGCGCGGAAGAGGGCCAGTTCTAAGGAAGCGGGCAGTCGTTCGACCAGGCGGGGCAGTTCCAGGGTGATTTGCACGCCGCGCGCCCGCATCACCTGGTTGGCCTGGGCTTCCAGGGCCGGTTCCAGCCCCAGCGATTCCAAAATGGTGGGGCGCAGGTTTGTTTCCAGGTCGCGTACCTGCTGTAAAAGCTGGCGGGCCAGGGTGGCCAGGACGGAAACGGCCGTGCGCCCCGGCGTATTGACGGCCATCACCTGTTCATACATGCCTGCCTGGGCCAGCAGCAAATTGAGCGGCTCAATGACCTGGTCTTGCAGCAGCCCGGCCAGCCGCTGCCGTTCCGTTTCCAGGGCAACGGCCGTGTCTTCGGCGGCGGCGTAGGAAAAGAGGGCGGGGGCCATGCCCGCTTTTTGTGCCGGGGTGATGGCGGTGGACGTGCGCGCCAGACGCTCTACCAGGGTATCAACCAGCGGCGGCTGGTCATTGCTCATTGGCTGGCGTGGGGTGGCGGGGATGTTTTCAACAATTGTCAGGCCGGACAGCGCGTCTAACACTGCTTGCGCTGATGGATAACGCTGGTCAGGCTCTTTCGCCAGCAGGCGCAGGATGATGGCGTCTACTGCCGCCGGGATGGCGGGGTTGTGCTGGCTGGGAGGGTTGGGCGTGGTGTGCAAAATCTCAATGAACATGCTGGAGATGGTGGCTGCCTGATAGGGCGGCTGCCCGGCCAGCAGTTCGTACAGGACAACACCGGCGGCGTACAGGTCGCTGCGGGGGCTGGCCGGCTGCCCTTGAAGACATTCCGGGGCCAGGTAGAGAGGGGTGCCGGACAGGGCGTTGTCGGCCGTCAGGCGTATTTCCGTATCGGCCAGCGCCAGGCCAAAATCGGTCACTTTGACACGGCCGTCAGGCATGATCATCATGTTTTCCGGCTTCACGTCCCGGTGAATGACGCCGCGTTCGTGGGCATAGGCCAGGGCGGCAAAAAGTGGGCGGATGAGGGCGAGGGCGGCGGCGGTGGAGAGCGCCTGCGGTTGCTCGGCCAGGTATTCATACAGATTTTGCCCGGCGATGTGTTCCAGGATGAGGTAGTACCAGCCGGCTTCCTGCCCGGCATCGTACAGGGTGACGATGTGCGGGTGGCTCAGCTGGGCCACCACTCGCGCCTCGCGCAGAAAACGTTGGCTGTCGGCAATTCGGGATGGCGAGAGGAATTTGATGGCTACTTCCCGCCCCAACAGTTCATCTTCGGCCCGGTAAACCAGACTCATGCCACCTTTGCCAATTTGCCGCACCAGACGGTAACGGCCGTCCAGGGTGGGCGGCGGGCCGAGGTACGGGTCTGGGGCGTCTGGCGTCATGTTTTGAGGTAAGTATCAAACCAGCGCAAGATGTGTTGCAGGCGGGCGACGCGGCGGTCGGTACGGCCGTCGCGCGATAATCCGTGTGGCTCATCTGGGAATAAAACAAATTCGGTGTCTACCCCTTTGTGCCGCAGGGCCACAAAAACTTGCTCCCCCTGCTCCTGGTCGGCGCGTAAATCTTGCTCGCTGTGGATGACCAGGGTGGGCGTTTTGGCATTGCCGATGTATTTCATGGGCGATTGGTCCCAATACTTTTCCAGGTTGGCATAAGGTGGTTTGTTTTCGCCGATGGTTTGCTGGAACTGCCAGTTGCCATCGCTGCTGCCCCACATGCTGATCAGGTTGCTGACGCAGCGTTGGGTAACGGCGGCCTGGAATAAATCCGGTTCGCGGCCAATGATCATGTTGGTCATGTAGCCGCCGTAGCTGCCGCCGGTAACGCCCAGGCGTTGGGGATCAATGTACGGCCGTTGGCGCACAAACGCCGCCCAATCCAGCACGTCCGTCAAATCTACGCTGCCCCAATTGTTCCAGATGGCGCCGCAGTGGGCTTCGCCGTAGCCCTGCCCGCCGCGCGGATTGCTCCAATAGACCACGTAGCCATTGGCTGCCAGGTAATAAAATTCGTGCATGAAACCCCGGTCGTACTGGGTTTGCGGCCCGCCGTGAATTTCCAGGATGGAGGGATATTGTCGGTTCGGGTCGAAATCAGGTGGGGTCAGTATCCAGCCGTGCAGCGGGTAGCCGTCGCGGGCGGTGAACCACACTTCTTCTAACTGCCCCAGGCTTTTGCGCTTGAGCCAGCCGTTGAAGCGGGTCAACTGTTTTTCTTTGCCGCTGGCCTGGTTGCGGACAAAGAGGTGCGCCGGGTGTTGTGGGGTTGCCAGGGTGTAGGCCAGTTTTTGTTGGGCGGCGTCGAAGGTGAACAGCCCCACCAGGCCGTTGGCAGGGATAACCCGTTCGACGACCGGTTCGCTGTCCAGCGTCACCGACATGAGGCAGATGTCGGCCTTGTGTTCGGCCTGGAAATAAATTTTTTGCGAATCGGCTGACCAGGTGGGCGGGTTCATCTGCCCGCCGCCGGTATCGCTGCCGCTGCCGCCGAATGTGTTCAGATCGGCGGCGGCGGTGAGGTTGCGGGGTGGGGCGCTGCCGTCTACGGCCGTCAGCCACACACCAGTATTGCGCCACCATTCCCCCGGTTTGTCGGAACCCAGGTAGGCCAGCCAACGGCCGTCTGGCGACCACGACAGCGCAAATTTGTACCCGGGCGGCGTTTCCAGTTGGCGCGATTGGCCGCCGTTGGCGGGGATGATGAAGAGGTCATCCATTTCCGGCGTCAGGTCAGGGTGGGGCTGGATGTTGCTGGCATAGGCCACCCATTGACCGTCGGGCGACCAGGCAGCTTCAAATTCGTCGTTACGGCCGTTGGTCAATTGTTTGGTCTTGCCGGTGCGGGCATTCACCAGCCAGAGATGCCATTTTTCGGTGGGCAGGTAGCCACGGCCGTCCCCTTTGTAGCGGGTGGTGGTGATGTGCCGGGCGACGATGCCCAGCTTTTTCTTCTGCTCGTCTTTTTCGCGCTCGATGGCTTCTTTGTCTTTCTGGCGGATGGCGCAAAGGAATTGTTTGCCGTCGGGTGACCATTCCAGGCTGCCGATGGTCATATCTTTGAGGCTGGTGAGGGCGCGGGCTTCGCCACCGTCCAGGGGGATGAGGTAGAGTTGGGGCTGTTTTTCGTCGGCGCGGTTGGAGAGGAAGGCGATGGTACGGCCGTCGGGCGACCAGCGTGGCGAACTGTCTGACCAATCGCCAAAGGTGAACTGGCGCAGGTGGCCGGTTTGGGTGTCGGCCAGCCAGAGGTTGCTGTGTTTCTTTTCGGTTTTGCGGTCTATGCGTTGGATGGTGCAGATGGTGGCACGGCCGTTGGGCGCAATGCGGGCGTCGGTGATCAGTTCAAACTGGTACAGGTCTTCAGCAGTAATCAGGTTTGGCGCGGGCAAGATCAATCTCCTTCAGTGGTTGGTTTGCGGAGATTATAACAGGGGAAGGGGGAATGGTTAATGGGCAAATCAATGGGGGGAGGGGGTACGGCCGTGTTGTTCCCGTGTTCACGTAGAGTACACGTGTGGCATGGTCTCGAAGACCGGTCCCAGCCAGGGCTGGAGGATTACTCTTTGTCCCTTGCTAAATTTCTGGTTTTATTCTTCAATGGTTTGGCGATTCCCAATGCTTTGGCAATTTGCTCAAAACCTTTATCGCCTGCAAATACTTCGATTTCACTTGATAGATTTCTTAGCCTAACTTTTTGCCATGATGAAGTTGCGTCATGATGCTCGCGAATAAACTCATTTGGTAAAGTAAAAAACTCTATATCTTGTGAACCTGTGGAGCCATCATTATTTCCATAAAACTTGCCTATATTCAGAAAAACAACGATTAGAAAATCAAAGGCACCAAAGGATTTCTCTTTAACAGGAAACCCTCTATCACAATCGGTGGCATCTCGGCTTTTTACCTGAACTCTGACTTGGGCAACTTCTCCAGCTTTTAATACATGGTGTGGGTCAGGATGAATACAAATCAGATCGTATCCTTCATTGTTTGGTGGTGCTTTATAGGTGAGAATATTTCGCCGCATGAGATACCCCATAACTAGATGTTCAGCACCCGCTGAAACAACAGGAAGTCGTAACCAATCTCTTTCGCCCATAGAGAGGGAGTTTACCGCAATCAGCCTGTTGTTTGCCAGTGTTGTGAAGGGGTTACGGCCGTCCACCCAGGCGTGTGTTGGTTTACGGCCGTGAGAGAGTGGGTGGGGGTACGGCCGTGACGTCAGACTAAACAACTCGTATGCCGGTGTCCAATATCTCTTTGACCAATGGATTACCCGGCGTGAAATCCTTTGGATTGAAGGGCAAGACCTCTAAATCTGTGCTGACTGAAATGGTAATTTTGCGAATCTTGTTTTTGTCTGTAAAACGGACGCCTTCAAATTCCTCAGAAACCAATGCCAAATCAATGTCACTCCATTGATTTGCCTGACCGCTGGCATAACTACCAAACAAGATGGCATCTTGAATCTGAAAGCCATGTTCTTTCAATGCTGTCAGGTATTGAGCAATTATTTGTCGAACGTGATGTGGGACGTCAGCCATGTGGCAAACTCCTTGATTTTGGTGAAATAACCCTCTGCAAATTCCCTGGTGCAAAGTTTATAAAACTCGCTGCGGTATTGAGGGTATCTCACTTCCAGATTGAAATCATTCACTTCATCCAAAAAGAGCTTTTGGTCTTGTGTGAGGGGTAGCCCAGACATCTCCGCCAGTTTAAGTAGGTTGTGTGTTTTGGGCGGTATCTTGTTGTCATTTTTGTAGACAAAATACGCCTTGAGCGTTTTCTCTAGCACCAAATGGCCGATAAACAAACACCAATCATATCTTGCGGACAAAAAAAGCTGCTCGGCGGCCCCCAAATCATTTTGGGCTGAGTCAAGCCAGTAATTGACATGCTCACTGAATGTTCATGCGGCCAATTATAGCAGAATGACAGGCGTGGTTGGCCGGTTCTTACCCACTGTAATAAGGAATCATCGTTATTTGCTCACTGGTGTCCCTTCCATCATTGCAAGTTTGTTGTAGGTTGTCTGTTGTTTGCCAGGGCTGTGAAGGGGCTACGGCCGTCCACCCAGGCGCCTGTTGGTTTACGGCCGTGAGGGCGGGTTCACTCAGCGAAAAATGAAGATTGCAGAAATCGCATACCGGCTAACACTTGCGCGATTCGCTGCGCGTTGAGGGAGCCGATGTATTCCCCCAGTTGTGCTTTGGGGACGGTAGAAACTTTGGAAACAACGACGACGCTTTGCCGGGGCAGGTTGGCTTCGCCGGCCTCAAGCAAGACATTACCCGGCGCGTGTGCCTGTTTCAGGTTGGTGGTCAGGGCACAGACAATGGTGGTGTGGATGCGACTGTGGTTAAAAACGTCGTCCTGGATGACGACGTAGGGATGGGGAAAATCACCCGGTTCGGCCTCAGGCACATTTTCTGGCCGAATCCAAAAAATATCACCTTGATTGATTACTCTGGTTAGCGTCATAAGGGTACGGCCGTTTCCTCATTGACTGCCGACGTCAGAAATAGACTCTATCCCTTCCACCCATGCCATGCCCAAAAAACCGGCGCGCACGGCTACTTGAACCAGTGTTCCCACTTCTGCCTCTGGCTTTAAGGCGAAGCCTGCGTGAGGATTGGTGGTGCAGACCCGCACCCGTTCCTCCGCAGGAGGAGGCCAATCTGCCAATACCAGATAGGTATATCTGGCAAACTTTTCTGAGCGCACCATTTTGTCTATCACCACCGCCTGGTGAATGGTGGTTGGGCTGTTATCGAAGCGGGCATTGACCCACGCACCCACAGGCAGCAGGGCGCTAAAGGCAATAAATCCTAGCAGCCAGCCACCAACAAACCCTTGCAAAAAGGTTTGGGTCGCCTTCTTCAGGCCAGGTTCTTGGCGCCAGTTATCATAGGTCATAAGTGGGGCTAAGATGGCCCCGCAGATGATTGAAACAGGCCAGATATTGAAAAAAGGGTTGAGAGACCGGCTGCTTTCAAGGGGTACAACCAGGCACCGAAAATAGGGTGTTCCCTGGATGGCTAATGATATAAAGAGCAGCAACGGAATGATTACAAATAGCAAGCAGCCGGTCAAAATTATTATGTCAATGTCTAACAGGTGTCGTCTTTCTCTCTCCATTTGTTTTCCTTGATTCAGCGGAATGGTTACGGCCGTAAAAGCATTCCTTTTGCATGATTGAATGAAGAACGAGATGAAAATTGTAACATAACTGCACCAGGGCAACCTGTTTCTGCATAAACAATGGCTGAAACGAGATGTCATGTGACCGGAGAAACCTCACGCTTTGTGCCGGGCGCAGATGGCGCAGGTGGAGGATTGGCATATACTTGGCCAATGGTTTGTTATAAGCTCAATTATTCATGGGGTTGTTTACATGGCTGATGTCATTGTTAATCTGCTAATCGTTCTGTTTTTTATTGTGCTGGCAAATGTGATTGTGCGGTTGGGGGATGAGCGGTTGCGCCAATTGTTTGACGTGGGGTTGCTGCTTATTGGTATCCCGGTGCTGCTGGTGGGCATCTTTTTTGTGCTGGCAGGGGATGAACAGGTTGCCACTTTACGCGCCCCCAATAGCGAACTGTTGTTCCCCTTTGTGACGAATGCGGTGGCGTTGGGCGTGGCGTTGCAGGTCACGGCCGTGTGGCAAATCATTATCAGCTTGCGTTCCACCCGTGTGTTTTTTGCCCGTTTTCTGCCGCTTGATCCCGCTTCGGCCGTGCATACGCTGGCGCTGGCGTGCGCCGGTTGGCTGGTCGCCGCCTCTATCATTCAGCTTACCCAAAGCAGCGTGGCCGAAATTGTCGAGGCCATTGGCGCTATTGAAATTGGCAGCCTGGTGTGGCAGGCGTTGTTCTTTCTCCTGGTAGCTGTGGTCGGCGTGGGGCTGTTCGTTCGTCGTTCGCCACAACAGACGATGGCCCGGTTGGGTCTGGAAAGGTTGACCGGGTCACAGGTGTTGACTGGCCTGTTTTGGATTGTGATTTTGGTGTTGGTGCAGTGGTTGGCCGGCGCTGCCTGGTTTTGGCTAAACCCGGATGAGTCTGAACAAATCCAGAGTCTCAATTTGCAGTTGCAGGCGGGGCTGGATTCCGTGTGGGCGTGGCTGATATTGGCGCTGGCAACCGGCGTGAGCGAGGAGATTTTGTTCCGGGGGGCCTTGCAGCCGGTGTTAGGGGTGTGGGTCACGGCCGTACTCTTTGCCCTGGTTCATATTCAATATGGCCTGCTGACGCCGGCCACAGCGGCGCTGCTCATCATCGGGGTGGTGTTGGGTATCCTGCGGCAGCGGCACAATACCACCCTGGCGATTTTTGTTCATGCCGGTTACAACTTTGCCCTGGGCATGTTGGCGCTGCTGGCAACAGCCCTGGGCGTCGGTTAACGGCAAAGGGCGCAGTTACGGTCTGGTTCATGTCCCTATCACCAACCACCAGCCAATAACCACCGGCCCTCACCCCCAAACGCTTGTTGCTCCCCCCCTATCGTTTTGTTATAATGCCGACCGTTCGGGGCATGGCGCAGCTTGGTAGCGCGCTTCAATGGGGTTGAAGAGGTCGTGGGTTCGAATCCCGCTGCCCCGACTGGGTAAAAAAAGAAACGCCGCGTGGGATTCTACGTGGCGTTTTTCTTTAGGGGGGCATCATGGCGCCAAGGACGCCGGGTAATTGGGAATGAGGACAAACGGTGACAACAAACTACACAAAGTGCAGATGGCTTTGACCCTGCTTTTGTTAATTCTCGGCGTATTACTCATCATCTTGTCGTTAGGGGCGGATGCTTTGGGGCTAGACCTGACGCCCGGCTTTGGCATTGCCCAAATGTTCCAACTGTTGGTAGGCATTACCTGTCTGACGCTGGCGGCATTTTTGTATGCCCGTTCCCTGCGGATAGATGGCGCGTCTCACTCATTGCAGGCGGATATTGGCGTGCGGCTGGCGGCAACGGGCCTGGTTTTTGCCTATGTGGTGGGGCTGGCCGACTTAATTGGTATTGGTACGCATGTGAATCCGCGTTTTGAACGGCCGTTTGTCGGCCCATTTCAGTTTGGCGGTTTGCTGTTGGCGGTGGGCATGATTACTGTGGGGCTGGTGCTGTACCATACCAGTCGCGGTGCGGGACGGGCAAAATCTTCCATGGAATTCCTGGTCAATGGCAATGGAGACCATCACTGACACCGCTAAGTTTACAAGAATAGGAGCTTTTAATGCCATTTCAATTTACCCCGCTGGAAATCCCTGGCCTGATCCGTGTTGAGACCAGGCGTTATGGCGATGATCGCGGCTTTTTTATGGAGACTTACCGGCAAGAAGAATTTGCCGCCAATGGGATCCCCGGCCCATTTGTGCAGGATAACTGTTCCCATTCCGCCCAGGGGGTGGTGCGTGGATTGCATTATCAGATTCCCCCCTATGCGCAGGGCAAACTGCTCATTGTGGTACAGGGTGAGATTTTTGATGTGGCCGTAGATATTCGCGCCGGTTCCCCGACGTATGGGCGGTGGGTGGGGGAGGTGCTGTCGGCGCGCAACGGCCGTATGCTCTACATTCCCCCCGGTTTTGCCCATGGCTTCTGTGTCACCAGCGACTCGGCCACACTCACCTACAAAGTCACCAACGTCTACGTCCCTGAATATGAACAGGGCATTTCCTGGAACGACCCCACTATTGGCATCAATTGGCCGGTATCCGCCCCGATTCTCTCTGCCAGAGACAGCCAGTTACCCCCACTGAGTGAAGCCGTTAACCCCTTTATGTGGGAAGGTGGGGCGGTCAGACGTTAATTCTCCACCGTTGCCAGGATGCCGTTGGCTACGTTTTGCCCAATCACTTTAGCCGCGCCATCAATTTCCAGGGTAATCGGCCCTTGAAAAGGGGCAATGGCTACCACGCGCACCTGCGCGCCGGGAATCAGCCCCAGATCGGCCAGGTAGCGCAGTAGTTCGGCGTTGCTATCATCCAGAATGCGGGTGATGGTGGCCTGGGCGCCAGGGGGCACGGCCGTCAACGGCCGTGCATCCACCCAGACCATAGCCCCATCCCTGTTAGGAATCGGGTCGCCATGAGGGTCAAACTTCGGATGGTTCAACGCCACGGCAATGCGCTCCTCCAGCTTCTCGCTGATGAAATGCTCCAGAATATCGGCCTGCTCATGCACCTCATCCCAGGTGAAACCCAGCGCCTCAATCAGATAAAGCTCGATCAGCCGGTGATGGCGAATCACTTCCAGCGCTACTTTTTCGCCGGCATCCGTTAAGGTCACACCGTAATGTTTCTCATAGTTCACCAGCTTAAATTTAGCCAGCCGCTGGATCATGCTGGTGGCTGAGGCCGGCTTCACGCCCCGCGCCTCGGCAATGCGGGAAGTAGAAACCGGCGATTCTTCCTGTGCCAGCATATAGATCGTTTTCAAATAGTCCTCAACAGCCTGATGATTGAGGTTATGTCGTTGGAGGGAAGTGCCTTCGGGCAAAAGTTCAATTTTGGGCATTATTCACCGCTCATAGCCTGATACTTGTTTGTGTCATCAGGCGATTATAACAGAAAGAAAGCGGCGTAAAGGGCTAAACCTCTTACTTCCTCTCGCCATTATGCTATTTTTATGGTAGAGTTAGCAGCGGTATGTGGTAACAAGAAAACCCTGTGCCAACAAACAAGTGAAGTAAAAAAGCCAGTAGTTGCATCATAGGTGGGTTTATGATAGATGTACCAGACCGCCTGGCAAGGTATTCCATCTTATCCGAAATTGGTCGCGGCGGGTTTGCCACGGTTTACGAAGCCCAAGATACACGCCTGGGGCGGCGGGTAGCCCTCAAGGTTATCCGCGGTGAATTCTCCCAAGACCCCTCGTTCAATAAACGATTCGAGCAAGAAGCACATTCCGCCGCTTCTTTGCATCATCCCAATATCGTCACCATTTATGACTATGGCAATGCCGACGGTATGTCCTACCTGGCTATGCGTCTCATCCGTGGGATGACTTTGCGCCAATATCTGGACGAACACCGGCGGCTGACGCTGGATGAGGCCCTGCCCATTTTGGGTCAACTGGCGGAAGCACTGGACTATCTGAAAGACCGCCGCCTGGTTCACCGTGACCTCAAACCGGGCAATGTCATGTTGGAAGAAAAGGCCAATTCTCTGGCTGTGACCCTGACGGACTTCGGCCTGGTGCGTTCGTTGGAACGTAGTGTAGCCATTACCCAAAGTGATGGCATTCTGGGGACGCCCGCCTATCTGGCGCCAGAGCAGGTAGATTCCAAACAGTGGGGCGAAATATCCCCCCTCACCGATGTGTATTCGCTGGGGGTGATGGCGTATGAAATGTTGGTGGGGCAGCTTCCCTTTGAGGGGCAGTTGGTGGCGCTGCTGCGGGCACACAGTGACACGCCACCGCCGCCGCCAGACCTGGATGATGAACTGTCGGAAGTGCTGCTCAATGCCCTGACGAAGTCACCGGCGCAACGATATGAAAGTGCCGGTTTCATGGTTAAGGCGTTGGCGGAAGTGGCCGACAGTAAACAACACAAGGGGGTGCAGCAGCTGACCCTTGAAGAGTTGGTGGTGCAGATGCATGACGCTTATGAAGCCAGAGAGTGGCTGCGTGTGCAAATGCTCTGTTTGCAGATCATCCACATTGAGCGCAATCATACCGATGCCTTGCGCTTGATGGCCGAGGCCACCCAGGGATTGCAGCATGAAACAGATGAGGCGCTGACCCGGCAATGGCGTGAAAAGCAGTATGAGGATGGTGTGCGCCTGATGGCCGAAGGGGAATGGTTGTTGGCGGCGGAGGCGTTTGCCGAAGTGGTGAATAGTGAGCCGGCTTTCCGGGATGTGCAGGTGAAACTGGCGCAGGCGCGCGAAGAACTGCGCCTGGAAGGGTTGTACGATAAGGCACTTCAGGCCGGTCAGTCTGGTGATCTGGTGGAAGCCGGCCGGGCGTGGATTGACATTTTGCGCGACCGGTACGATTACCGCGAGGGGGAGGCGGTAATGCAAATGTTGAATGTCATCTCGCCGGTGGTGACGCGCTATGATGAGATGATTCGGCTGTTTAAGCAGCAGCAGCGCGATTTGCGCTCGGCGCGGGAAACAATCAACCGTTACCGGCGCATTCTGGCCTGCTGTGAGGGGATGGGGACGGCCATGGAGGCCGGTGAATGGCAGCAGGTGGTAGAGATGGGGGAGACGGTGGCCAGCCTGATGCCCACCCTGTCTATTACGCGGGGGCTGCTGGAACAGGCGTATAAGATGTTGGGCTGGGCGCATGACCGGCTGACCTGGCGGAAAGACCATAAGGTGATGGTGCGCATTCCAGCAGCAGAGTTTGATTTTGGGCAGATGCATCAGCGGGTGTTGGTGCCAGAGTTTTGGATTGACAGGACGCTGGTGACGAATGCGGAGTATAAGCGTTTTATTGATGCGAACCCGGAGTATGCGGTGCCGTATTCGTCGGACAAGGCGGCACGGCCGTACAATTGGGATCGCAAACGGCGCGCGTATCCGGCGGGGCGGGCCAATTACCCGGTGACGCTGGTAAGCTGGCAGGATGCGGTGGCGTATGCCCGCTGGGCTGGTAAACGGCTGCCCACCGAAGAGGAATGGGAATTAGCGGCGCGGGGGACGGACGGCCGTGAATATCCCTGGGGTAATCAGCCGCCCTCACCGGAACGCTGCAACTTTTTCAGCCGTGGCCCCACGCCGGTAGCCACCTATTCGCCGGAAGGGGACAGCCCCTATGGCTGTACCGACATGTGTGGCAATGTGTGGGAGTGGACGGTGAGCAAGATGACCGGGCCGGGGCGTGTGCTGCGCGGCGGCGGCTGGAATTCATTGCCGCAGCAAATTTCGGCGACGATACCTTTTTATTCCACCCTGGTGTATGCGCCGGATGTGCATCTCAATTATGTGGGCATTCGCTGTGTGGTGGCCCTGGAAGATGTGGTCGGCAAGCCGTAAGGGTTGCTATATGCTGGTCTATTTATCGCAGGGATTCTTGTTGGGTGGGGCGGCGGCGGCGCAGCCGGGGCCTTTCCAGGCTTATTTGCTCTCTCAGACGCTGCAGAATGGGTGGCGGGGCACGCTCTGGGCGGCGTTTGCCCCGTTGTTGAGCGATGGGCCGATTATTTTCCTGGTGTTGTTTGTATTGACGCGGCTGCCGGATGGTTTTCTGGTGGGGTTGCAGGTTGTGGGCGGATTCTTCTTGCTGTATTTGGCGCGTAAGGCGTTTCTGGCGCTGCGCCACACGGCCGTGCCCGTAACGGAGCCTCTGGAAACCAAACGATTTAACATCTTTGAAGCGGCGCTGATGAATGCGCTTGGCCCCGGCCCCTACATCTTTTGGGCCACCATCGCCGGCCCCATTTTGCTCACAAGCTGGCGGCAGTCGGCTGATTTGGGCCTTAGCTTTTTGGTTGGCTTTTATGGGGCGCTGATTGGTGGTTTTATGGCTTTTGTGCTTTTGTTTGCGGTGGCAAAACAGCTAGACCCTCGTGTGAGCCGGCTGTTGGCGCTCTTTTCAGCAGTGGCTTTGTTGGGTTTTGGACTGTATCAATTGTGGCAGGGGGGCACGGCCGTAATCGGCCAATAATGGGGTAATGGCGGGAGATTAAACCAAAATACCCGCCGCTACAAATCCTTTAACCCCCGCCATCTGTTTCTGTGTGTTTGCCACCACTACCGTTTGATTGCCCCATTTCTTCAAAGAAGTTCACGCTCTTCTGTTTGCGGGTGCTGACAAAGGATTCCGACAGCACAAGCGACTGCGTCTTTTCGTCAATAATGCGCAGCCGTTCCAATTCCGTCAGCCGTTCCATATCTTCTGGCGAAAAAGCATGGACGGATTGTTGCAGCCGTTGTAAAGCGGTGGCTAATGTGTCGGCATATAAGAGGCGTTGGTGAGCGTCGCGTAAGGTGGTTTCAATTTTGCCCGGCAGCTCAATGGGGCCAATTTTTAAGTCATTGCCGGCGATGCCGGTAATGCCAATGGCCCTGGCACGGATGAGAAGTTGGGTGCGGACTTCATCTTCTAGCTGCTGGATGGCGCTGTTGTTGCCGGCTGCCCCATACAACTCTTGAATGCTTTTTTGCCCCACCACGTGCTGCAAAATTTGCAGCATCCGGCCGGCGACCATTTTGTCGGCATAATCGGGTAAAGCACGGGCCAATTTATAATCAATGCCCGGTTTGATGCGCCACACTTCAATCCGAAACGAGACTATCCAGGGGATGGTGATGGGGATGCCTTCGCAGGTGCGCACATCTTTGGCGACGCCGCTGGCCTCAAAGGAGCCTTTGCGCAACCGGGACTTCAATATCTCGGTAGCCCGATTGATGCGATGGCGGTTCAGTGGTTTGACCAGACGTTTTTCCTGTATGGGAATTTCATCTACACCGTCGCCATTCGTGTCTCCATACCAGGTTTCAGCTTCTGTGTCGTAGCGGCGGCGGATACGGCCGTATTCATTGTCCAGAAAACAGACAAAATTGCCGTGCCGGTCAAACACCACGCCCACTTCCATCTCATTCAGCACCACGTAATTTTCAAAGAGACCGGCAGCGAATAGAGCGCCCAGGCCAACAAGCACAAAGGCGATCAGCGCGCCGATTCCCTCGGCAATAAGGTAGCCGAGGGGCACAACGATAATGGCGACCAGACCAATGATCACGGCCGTGATGACTTTTTCGCTTCTTGTCATAGGGATACACCTCCACAATACAGGCAGGTTCATTTACCTGCATCTACAGTTTCCGGCAAAGGGGCTGGTTGGTGAATAGGTCAGGTGTACTATGATTCAAATTGCCAGGATGTTGGGTTGGGTGGGCTAAATTGACAAATGAGGGTTGTTAGATAATAATCTAATACATTAGATTTCAGCTTAATAACCGGTAGGCATTATACAAAACAGTTGGCGAGATTGTCATCTTCTGGGTGAATAGTGCCGTAAAGGAGTACCGCATGGCGCTGTTGGAACTGGTAACAAGGCAGGTTGGACCCTGGGGCATGAACACCTATGCGCTCATCTGCGCGGAAACCAATCAAAGTGTGTTAATTGATCCGGGTGATGAGCCTGAAATTTTACAGGCGATGTTGGGCAACAGCCACCCCACGTCTATTTTGCTCACCCATACCCATATAGACCATATTGGGGCGCTGGCGGCGATGCGCCAAAGCCTGGCTGTGCCCGTAGCCGGGAACGATGGGCCACATGAACCAAATGGGCAGGACGTTGGGCTGGATCGCGTACTGCGTAACGGCGACGTGGTGTCCGTTGGCCGCCATTCGCTGCGAGTGTATTACACGCCCGGTCATATTGGTGATCAGATCTGTTTTGTTTTGGAAAATGATCGGCGAGCCATTGTGGGGGATACCATTTTTGATGGCGGCCCTGGCAAAACATGGTCGGCTGAAGGGTTTCAGACGACGTTGCAGACGCTACAGCAGGTGGTTTTGCTTTGGCCGGACGATACTGTTTGTTATCCGGGGCATGGGCCTTCATTCCGGCTGGGTGATCGGCGGGCGCATATTGAGGCTTTTGTGGCTAAGGATCATGGCAACTTCTTTGGCGATGCTACCTGGAATATGTAACGGGTTCACTGAAAGGAGTATTTGTAAATGCTTGATTTTGCAAAAGTGCGCCAAAAAGAGGCGACCTGGGCGGAATTAACCGCCAGTCTCATGGTCGAAGATTTGCGCGATTTAACTAATGAGATGGTGGACACCATGCTGGCGCTGATTGCCGACTGTACTGATGCGTGTGTGACATTTCTGCCAGACGACCCAACGGCGCATGATACGTATGCGGTGAATCAGGATGAAGTGAATATGCCCTGGACGTTGGGTCATGTGATTGTGCATACCACGGCTTCGGCTGAAGAAAGCGCGGCGCTGGCAGCGGAACTGGCGCGCGGTGTCGTTGTTCAACCAAGACGGTCACGCAGTGAACGGCCGTGGCCGACCATCACCACCATTGCTCAATGCCGCCATCGCCTGGAAGATAGCCGCCGTATGCGCCTGGCCAGCCTGGGCATGTGGCCGGATGAACCGTACCTGGACAATTATTATCAGGCGCGGGAAGGTGGGGTGGAATTGACGGCCGTTATCCGTTTTGTACTGGGTCTTTCCCATGACGACAGTCACCTGGGGCAAATTCAAGAAATTGTGCGCCAGGCGCAAGCCGAATTTGAACCAGCCTGAGGCGCGAAGCCCGTTATCCGGCCTCAGACTTCCGGTGTCGCATAACGGATCACCATTAGCAGGTATTGAATAAGAGACAAAATAACATGGAACCAATGCCACAATTATCATGGGAAGTGGGCACAGCTTATGACCTGCTCATCAGTCTGGATGTATTGCATACACCGGATCGCTTTGCTTTGCGGGGGAATTGGGCGGCCGGTGTTCGTTCCCGCCTGCCGGGGGAACAGCGCGAATTTCTGCAAGAGGTCATCAAATTTCACCAGGTCTGGCCTATGCCCTGGCTCATCTCTTTGCCGACGCCAAAAGACAGCAGCACCATTCTGGAACGTCTGGCGGAAATCCCGGCCACGCGCCGTTTGCCGGAAATCGCCGGTTTCTACATGGATGACAGTCTCAAGACACTCCTGTACGGGGTAGCCGCAAGGGGCGCCTGGAGCGATACGGAGCAGCGGCAGTTGACAGACCTGTACACAGAGAAGCACCGTAAAGAGGGGATGAGCAAAAAAAAGGTGTCCGAAGAAGAAGTGCAGGCGACCTTAAATGCCTGGGCCAATACCGAGCAATTTGGTCTGAAGTACCTGGATGCCCTGAAATCTTATTACGAGGTCTTTTTCCATGAAGAGGAGGAGCGCATCTTACCGGCGTTGACCCAGAGCGCCGCCAGGGGGCAGGAGCTGGCCGGTACGCTGGCGCTGGCCGACCTGCTGACGGAATTGTCTCAGGGGTTGCGGTTTGATTATGAAGATGTGCAGGAAGTGAAGGAAGTGGCCATGATTCCTTCATTTTGGACAACGCCGCTCAGCTATTTTGGCCCAATTGGGCAGGGGAATGAGAAATGGGCCTTTTTATACGGCGGGCGGCCCAATGATATGTCGCTGGTGCCGGGTGAAGTGGTGCCGGAACTGCTCTATAACACTTTGAAGGCGCTGGCTGACCCCACCCGTTTGCGTATTCTCAAATATCTGTCTGAGGAGCCGCTGACGCCAGCAGAACTGGCCCGCCGGCTGCGGCTGCGCCCGCCAACCGTCATTCATCACCTGGATGCGCTGCGGCTGGCGCGGTTGGTGCATGTCACGCTCAGCCAGCAAGGGCGCCGTTATGCAGCTCGTCAAGAGGCAATTGAGGCCACTTGTGGTTTGCTGCATCAGTTTGTGAGTGGGGAGCAGCCCGATTGAATAAGTGAAGATGAATGAGACCCACGCTTCGCGTGATCGTACCAAAGGCTATGTTTCTTGCACTTTTATGGTGTTGGCTTTTGTCTTGCCGTTGATCGGGTTTGCGGCGGGGTGGGGGCGATGGGATGCACAGACGGGCGCCATCATTGGTGGGGGGCTGTTTGTGCTGCTGATGGGCACGGCCGTACTCATTGCCTTTACCATCGAAAACCTGAGCTGGCTATTTACCTTCCTACCACTGCTCTCCAGCTTCCTGTACACCATTGCACCCGACTTTGTGCCCGGGCCGGTCGAAGATGCCGTCGTCGTGGCTATCGGCGCTTTTTTCACGTTGACCTTGCTGGTAAAAAAAATAGCGCCCAGTTATGTGCTGCTGGCTGTGGTGGTCACCGGCCTCTATGCCTGGTTTGGTCGTGATTGGGTGCCCGGTGTGGTAGATGAACTGGCGCTGTTTCTGCTCGTTTTGCTGTTGGGATTTTTTGTCTACCGTAATTACCGGCGACGGCCGTCTGGCGAAGCGTAGACACGCACTAAACCACTAATTGCTCTTGTCTAGTAACGCCTTCAATCGGGCAATCTCCGCTTCGGCCGCCGCGCGCGCTGCCCGTTCTGCCTGTAAAGCAGCGGCCGTTTTTGTTAGTTCAGATTCCGTTTCGGCCAGCATAGATTCCGCTTCGGCCAGCATGGATTCCGTTTCGGCCAGCATGGATTCTGTTTCTTCCGGCATACGCAAATAGGCATCTGTTTCCGGATCATAAAGGCGCAGATTTGGCCCTTCTGTATGCAAAACCAGCCCTAAGACCTGGCTTTCAAGCTGCCACTCTCCGGTTGAAAGTGGCTGCGGTTTCAAGGGATCGTAATACCCTTCGTCCGTAAGCCGGAAACCTTGCAAGGGCGGACGCAGGTACTCGCGCAAGGGATCAAACAGGAAGTATTCACGCACCCCCAAATCTTCATAAATCAGGCGCTGACGGCCTAAATCTGTTTCAAAGGTTTTGCGAGAGGTCAGTTCAAAAATCACATCCGGCGCGCGTCCCTCTTCCCATAATTTATAGGTGCGCCGTTTCTGTGGCGATACGCCAAAGACTACTAATACATCTGGGGCTACAACGGCGTCCCGATTGCCTTCTTCATAATAGAAGAACAGGTTGCCAGAAACGTACACATTCCCCTGAGTAGGATACCGGGTGCGCAGGGGGTGTATGAGGGCGTCGGTCATTTGAATGCGGTGTTCATCGGTTTCGGCCATAGGCATTCCATCCGATTCGGGATATTCAATTTCGCTTGTGGGCGCTGTCCTTAACATAGCTTTACCTGTTTGAGAACGATACCAATAGCCAGGAGATTGTACTGCTACGGTTGCTCTTTGTCATCCATCTGGCTCTGCCAACGTTCTAAGCTTAAGCTGTGCCTGGAGGCCGGTGATGTGTGCTTCTAGCTCTACAAGTTGGTTTTGCTGATTGGTTAATTTGTCACTTTCGGCGCGGACAAAGCGGGCAAAGGGGGCCACGGTGTCCTCAATGCGCTGCGCGCCCCGCCGCATTTCCCGGTCAAACTGCTCTGTCAGGCTGGTGACGAGCTGCTGGCGCATGTCTGAAATTTTGGTTTCCAACTCGGTTTTAGCTTTGCGTTTGCGCGAGGGTAAGATGAGTACACCTACAGTTGCCAGGGTGATGCCGGCGATGATGCCGGTAATGTCAATCATAGAGGCGGTAATACCGCCGGCGATGACGGCCCCCAGGGTGGCTACCGAGGCGACGCCGGCAATACCGGCGCCAGCAACGGCCGTGCGCGCCGCTTCGGCCAGTTGAGCCGCTTCCCGCTCTTTGTCATAGCTGTCTACGGCGCGGTGGGTGGCGGTGCTGATGGAGTCCAGCAGCCGGGCGCGGTCATAGGCCAGGGCGCCATCGCGGGGGCCGCCCTGGCCGACGATGCGGTTTTGGTGGGCGTCTTTGCGCTGGGCCATGTGGTCGGCAACGGCCGTCCACTGGCGTAAATCCTGCTCCACCATCCAATCCACCAATTCGTTCACGCGGCGTTCAATCTGGTCGGGCGTGTCTGCCACCACCTGCTCTTCAAAGGCGCTCTCCACCTTTTTGGCGCGCACCAGGTCAGGAATTCGCCCCAGGCGTAGCATCTCGTCAAAAAAGGCGTTACCCCGTTTTTCCATCTCATAGAGCGTGTTATCAATTTCGCTCATGCGCGCCCGGAAGTTGCGCTGCATGTCATCATCGTAATAGAGCATTTGCCGCTGGATGTCATCAAGCAACTGCCGGTCGGCCTGCAACGAGGCCAGGTCATGGCCGATGCTGTCTAACTGTTGGCGAGTCAACTTGAGACCGACGCCCAGAGGATTGAGCAATTTCAGGCGGAAACGGCCGTCGTCATCCAATGTGTCGTGGATAAAGCTCTCCAACGCCTCGAACCCACTGGCGGCCCACAGTTGTGGTTTGCCCGCCTTGGCTTCTTTAGCCTGCCGTGCTGACACCGCAAATAATCCTGATATTTCGCCCACCAGGTTGTTGGCTGCCTGGGTCACAAACGTCATCACCTGTTCCCGTTCGGCGTCGCCGGACAAAATGTCCACCTTGTTGATCACCAGGACGATCTTTTTGCCCCAATCCCGAATTTGCGTCAGGAAAGCGCGTTCACTCTCGGTAAACGGCCGATCCGCCGAGGTGATAAACAGTACCAGGTCGCTGCGGGGGATGAATTCGGCCGTCAGCGCCTCGTGTTCGCGCATGATAGCGTTGGTGCCGGGTGTATCCACGATGCTGATTTTTTGCAGCAGATCAAACGGCGCTGTCTTGATCCACACTCCTTTCGGGCCGGGCATTTGTACGCCTGCTTCGCCATATTTCAGCAAAAAAATCTGGCTGGTAGTGGGCGTCACCCCTTCTTCTTGCAGCGGTTGGCCTAACAGGGCATTGATGAAGGCTGATTTACCGGCATTAAACTCCCCGGCGACAACCAGCAAAAACAGGTCATCAAGCTGGCGAATGGAGTCGGCCAGCGTGGTGCGGTCTTCCGGGGAGGCGTTGGCGTCGGCCAATATCTCGCGCAGGTGGGCGAGGGTATCCCGTGTGCGGTTGAGGATTTCTTCTTGCTCAGGGGTGAGTATGGCTTTCATAGGCTGCCTATTGTGATGGAAAGTGGGTAAGTGTCAAGTGGGTAAGTGTCAAGTGTTTAAGTGTCATGTTCTCAGGTGTTCACGTGAACCTCTGAACACATGAGAACCGGATTTGATCTGCCTGCCAGTTACGGCCGTTTTTGTTATACTGCCCGGCTGCAATGCACATACCACAGGCATGGAAGCGGCAAATGGCCCGGTGGATGCAAATTCCCGGCTTACAAACATTGATGGTGTGGGGCATCCACCTGGTTGTGCCCCGGCATCTGATGGGCGTGAATCTGGTGGTGTTGAATGAACAAGGAGAAGTTTTGCTGCTGAAACACGTGTTTCACCCCTATGCACCCTGGGGATTGCCCGGCGGCTGGCTGGGAAGGGGTGAAGAACCGGCGGCGTGTGCGTTGCGGGAATTAAGAGAAGAGACGGGGTTAACGGCCGTGTTGGATCAGGTGCTTGTGTTACAACGGAGCAAAGAGTTGTCCGAAATCAATGTCGTTTACCGGGCATTTGCCCCGGCGGGGCCGATGCAGCTAAGCGGCGAGATTATGGAGGCCCGCTGGTTTGCGCCCGATGCGCTGCCTGAACCGCTGACCGCCATTACCAGGCAAGCAATTGTCACGGCCGTTACCCACCAAACAGCATGAACCGACGATCAACACCCGGCGCTGGACAATGGGTCACCGTGACCTTACTTGTAGCCGCCAGTATTTTCTTGCTGGTCAAACTGTTCCAGTATGCCACCATACGCAGCAATTACCCCACCGGCCTGGTAATTGCCGGGGTAGATGTGGGCGGCCTGTCTAAACAGCAGACCAGTGAGGTACTGACCAACCAGTTCATTGAAGCCCCCATCTTCATCTACCATCGAGAAGACCGCTTTGAAATCAGCCCCAGTCAGGCCAAATTCCAGCTAGACCTGACCACCATGCTCAACCAGGCCGACTATGAACGGGCGCAGCAAGATTTTTGGGCCGGCTTTTGGGGGTTTTTGTGGGGTCGCCCCATGGAAGTCCATCCAGTGCCTATTGCTGCCACCCATGACCGGGAAGCCCTGCGTGATGTCTTGCTGGATATTGCCACGCTCATGGACAAACCCTCCCAACCGCCGCAGCCGGTGCCCCAAAGTTTTAGCTTTCAATATGGCGAAGCGGGCACACGCACCGACATTGAGGCCAGTTTTGCCGATGTCGAGGCCGCTTTCTACCGGCCCACCAACCGCGAATCACGCTTGGTGGTGCGCCCTGGTCAGGTGACGCCGCCGGAGAAAAATTTGTTGGTGCGCTTGCTGGTAAACAGCCTGCAAGACTTTGAGCAGTTGCACAATGGCGTCGCCAGCATGTTCATTATGGATTTAACCTCTGGCCGGGAGATTGCCATCAACGAAAAAGCGCCGATGTCGGGCATGGACATGCTGAAGGTGCCTATCGTGTTGGAAATGTATCGGGTGCTGGACCAACCACCCACGTTGACCCAGCGGCAGCACATCTCTAATACCCTGACGGCTACGCAGGACAACACCAGCGCCAACGAACTGCTGAAGATCGTTAGCGGTCAGGATGACGCCTACCTGGGGGCGCAGCAGGTCACAAACTCAATGCGACAGTTGGGTCTGGCAAACACATTTATTACTGTGCCCTATGATGACGACCCGCGCCCCGGCACCCCCCGGCCAGAAACCGAAGCCAACGCGGCGGCTGACGTGCGTACCCGCCCGTCCCCCTACGTTCAGACAACGGCCGAAGACATGGGTACGCTGCTTTCCATGATTTATTATTGTGCTGAAGGAGCAGGGGGGATATTCACGGCCGTTTACCGGGATGCCATCACCGCCGACGAATGTAAAACCATTCTGGCCTTTATGACCCAAAATAATATCGGCAGCCTCATTCAAGAAGGGGTGCCTTCTCAGGTGTCTGTTGCCCACCGTCATGGCTGGATTGCCGATACACACGGCGATGCCGGCATTGTCTTCTCCCCCGGCGGCGACTATGTGATCGTGCAGTTTCTTTACAAACCCAACTGGCTGGAATGGGAAGTGAGTTCGCCGCTGCTGGCCAACATGTCCCGCGCCACTTATAACTACTTTAACTTTGACGCCCCATTTTTGGGGAGCAATTGAGATTGGAGATTATCTCCAATCTCTTTTATGACCATGCTCAAATCTATTCAAAAATTCCTCACCGGTATCCTGCTTATTCTGCTGCTGTTGTTTTTAGGTTATCGGGCGCTGCAATACTGGCTGGCCCAAGATGAACTGCCAAAAGGATTGACCATTGCCGGTGTAGATGTAGGTGGTCTGAACGAGGAGGAAGCCGCCGCCCAGGTCCGGCAGGTTTACAGCGCCCCGCTGGTGTTACATCACAAGACCGAGCAGGTGGCCATTAATCCCGCCGACGCCGGTTTTTCCCTGGACATGGAGCAGATGCTGGCCGAAGCAGAAGCCTATAAAGCGCAGTTAAGCCCCTGGCAGGGGTATGTGCAATTTGTGTTGGGGCGCTCGCTGGAACCGGCCAACATTACGCTACAGGCCACCTATGATCAGGCGGCACTGCGCCAACAAATCGAGACGGTCGCCGCTTACCTGGACAAGCCGGCCACTTTACCGCAACTTGTGGTAGCCCAAGGAGACTATAAGCCAGGTGAACCGGGATATGTCACCGATATTGAAACCAGTCTAACGCTGGCTGAAAAGGCGCTCTTCCAGGCCAAACCGGAAGATCGTCAGGTGAATCTGGTGCTGCAAACGCAGGAGCCGGAAGAATTGACCATCCATGTGTTGGAAGAACAACTGCGCCGCGAGGTGGAGCGCGCTAAAAGTTTGGGCCTGTTTGGCAGTGTCTTTGTCATGGATTTACAGACGGGGGAGGAAGTGAGTATTAACGCCGACGTGGTGGTTTCTGGTTTGAGCATTTTGAAGATTGCTATTTTTATTGCGGCTTATCGCGCTTTAGACCAGGCGCCTAACGAGTATGAGCAAGGGTTGTTTTATAGCACGGCCGTACAGTCCAGCAATTACGGCGCTAACCAACTGTTGCATATTGTTGCCGGCGAAAACAATACATATGAAGGCGCGGCCCAACTCACCGAATTCGTGCAGCGTTTGGGATTGGTTAATACTTTCATGGCTATTCCCTACGATGCTAATTTTGTGGACACTCGGCCTCGAACTTACGTTACCCCTGCCAATTCACAGCCTGACATTCCCACCACACCTGACATAGCCCGCCAGACCACCGCCGAAGACATCGGTACACTGCTTTCTATGCTTTATTACTGTTCCAAAGGGGGCGGTACGCTGCTGGCTGTTTACCCTGGCGAAATCACCCCTGAAGAGTGCCAGGCTATTATTGACCTGATGATCTTAAACACGGAAGGCAATCTCATTCGCCTGGGTGTGCCTGAAAATGTGCCCGTCTCCCACAAACACGGCTGGGGCGACAACCTGACGCACGGCGACGCCGGCATTGTGTTCTCACCGGGTGATGATTACGTGATCGTCACCTACTTACATCAAAACGAAGGGTTTATAATCTCGGATGTCACGTTTCCCATTTTGTGGGAGTTATCGCGGCTGACCTATAACTATTTTAATTATACCGACCCTTATCTGGACGATCCCATGATACGGGCCGAGGCGGCGGCGCTGGAGCGAGAGCAGGCGTTAGCAACGGCTACCGCCCAGGCCATAGCCGCGGAAGCAACGGCAACGCCGGAGCCGTAGTCCGTGAACCGTAATTCGTAAATCGTAATCCGTGAACCGTAATCGGTGAACGGATAACGGATAACGG
>JAHBVI010000066.1 GCA_019637635.1 Anaerolineae bacterium | reverse complement strand
AGTAGCCCAATACACCTATGATGGCCTGAATCGGCCCATCACCATCACCTACCTCGCCGATAGCCAGGTAGTAACCTATACCTACAATGCTCTGGGCGCTCGTTTGAAAATGGGTGATGACCTGGGTGTAACGCACTATCAGTATGACGATCTCTACCGGCTCATTACGGTGACGCACCCATTGACCGGTGTTGTGGGCTACCAATATGATTTGGTAGGGAATCGCACCGGATTGGTCTATCCCACAGGGCAGGTTGTCACCTACACCTACAATGGTGACTACCAACTCGTGCAGCTTAAAGACCTGGACGGCAACTTCAGCACCTACGACTATGATGTGGCCGGGCGGCTGATTACCCGTACCCTGCCTAACGGCATCCAGACCACCCATGAATATGATGACGCCAACCACCTGCGGCGCCTGACCCATTACGATGGCGACGATACGCTCCTGGCCGACTTCCGTTATGAGGTAGATGGCCTGGGCAACCGGCAGGTGGTCACCGAAACCCTGCGTTCGCCAGCCACGCTCAACATCTTGCAAGCCTACCTGGCCGAAAATGGCGTCCTGGCTCTGGAAGCAGAACAGGGCGCGGCCACACCCGGCATGAGCAACCACGCCTGGCTGACGCAAACCACCCAGGCCGGTTATGCTGGTAACGGTTATGTCCGTGCCTTACCCGACACCGGCTTGACTCTGGAAAGCGATACCAGTGCCAACGGCGACGGCCCCATGCTCACCTTCCCCATCTACAGTCCATCAGGGGACAGCTACACTGTCTGGGTACGCGGCATGGCCCCGGACGCTGCCGGTGATTCACTGCACCTGGGCCTGAACGACCAGCCGGCGGATACGGCCAGCCGCCTCACCGGCTTCACTGACGAGTGGGGCTGGGCCAGCCTGACGATGGATGATGCCGAACCCTCGCTAGACCTGGCAGCCAGTGAGGCGTATACCCTCAACATCTGGATGCGCGAAGACGGCCTGCGCCTCGACCGGGTGTTGCTCGTCACAGATACTAATTTTATTCCCACCGGCGACGGCCCGGCCGCTAGCCTCTTCCAGACTATCACCGAAACAGTTGTGGCCAGCCAACTGGTTACCACCGTCATCCAATACCAATATGATGACCTGTACCGACTGGCAGACGCGGACTACAGCGGTGGCATCACGGCCACCTACCGTTACACCTACGACCCGGTGGGCAACATGACTGCTTACACCCAAACCATCACCCACACCGGCGGCGTCACCAACACGCGCGTCAACCGTTACTTTGATGATGCCAACCGGCTGCAAACGGCAACCGACTTTGCCGCCGGTTCCACCAGCTACCTGTACGACAACAATGGCAACTTGACTCTGGCCATCCCGCCCGGTGATGCACCCTGGCAGCATTATGGCTATGACCAGCGTAACCTGCTGCTGACGCACACCCTGTCCTATAATGGAGCAAACCCGCAGTTGCAGGCCGACTATCTGTATGATGGCGATGGCAACCGGGTGAGACAAACAGACTTGACGGGAGCAACCCCGGTGATGATGACGTATATCAACGATATTGTTGGGTTAACTCAGGTTTTGGCAGCCACAGACGGCGAAACACAGACGGTAAACCTGTTTGGTTTAGGCTTGCTTGGCCAGGATGATGGCAACGGGTTCCATACTCTGTTAGCTGACGGCCTGGGCAGCATCCGCAGTGAGATTGTGAACGGCGAAGTGATGGCCATGACGACTTATGACTCGTTTGGTACGGTTTTGGATGAACGGGGGCACAGCAGCACGGCCTACGGCTACACTGGCGAACAATTCGACGATGTGACCGGCTTGCTTTACCTGCGGGCGCGGTACTTCAACCCCGGTCTGCACACCTTCATGGGCAGAGACCCCTGGTCTGGCAACCCCGGCAAACCGCAGACAATGAATGGCTGGAGCTATGTAGACAACAACCCCATTAACTGGACCGACCCCAGCGGCCGTACCCCCTTCCGGGCGCAGCACTGTATTGAAGCCGGCTTCTTCTATCCAGAGGACTATGGTAACTGTGTTCGTCAGGTGTATGGCCTTACATCTGGCATTTTGCTGCAAGTGCAAAACTCTGATTATGGGTATCCCTTCCACGGTGGGCCGTGGTGTTGGTACGGCCCAGTACCATATAGGGCATCCGGGTATATAGAAGGAGTGAGCGGCACAGGGGGCATAGTTGCTGGAGCGACGGTTGGATCTGAAGTTGTATACGATTTCGCTACAATGCAGCGCCAAAAATTTTGGTATTATGGCAGCGTTCTTCAAGACAGTGTGGGAATAACAGGAGGTGCATATTTAGGTTCTGTCCAGGGGTTGAGAACGACATATTTTGGGCAGGATAAAAATGTCAATATTCGCACCGATTATAGTGGTGACTTTCTCCTATTAGGAGGGGGGATAAGTACTGATCTTGGAGGTGGCCCATCGATTGGTGCTGGGGCTATCCTTTTTGCCAGCCCAACAGATCCTAATATATACGGCATGTCCTTTTATGTTTCTGCAGGTCTTTCATTTATCGATGTGCCAATCGTTGATGGAGTAATAGGTCTTGCTACTTATTATGATATTGATTATCCATCAAATTATTATGATGTTGGTACTATGCCAGTTATAGATCAAGTTGAAGTTGATGAATCCAGGATACGGGGAGACATATTGAATGGGGTAGACTCACCGTGGTCGCTAAGCTCATCACCACAAATACTGGCCCCACTTGCAGAAACATTAAGACACTTACTGATTATGGATGAGGTCACAAGAATGGTAGACGCTTTTAACCAGATACATTTTGAGAGCTATTTGAAGCCCTAAAGCTACTGGTTAACCGGCGAAATATTTCTATCCTGACAAAAGTCATATCCGCAATGTGTAACGATTCACTGAATCTATTGAAGGGTTTTCTACATCCACACCCCACGTGGGCATAAAGATGTACTTCACGCCTCTAAAGCAAAAAGAGCTGTGCATCAGGTTGTTGTATCTTTCAGAGAGTCAAACAATGATTGCTTATAACTGGTATTCAACAAGATTAGGAATTCCATTGACGCTTACACTCTTAAAACGGCTAAAAAACAGGGTGCGTGTGATAATTGTCATCCCGTTTTTAGTAATTTTAAGTAGCTGTGCTGGCTTCAGTGGTAAATCTACGGCTCAATTAGCTCCGGTACGAACAATCCAGACGATTTATAACATTTCCCCTTTATGGAGCAAAGATGAAACATATCTCGTTGAGGAAAGCCTCGACAGGCGTTTTTTCACGCCGCAGGGGAATAGTTTGCTGTTTTCCACGCTGAACGACTCCCAAACCTCATACGCATTCAAAACAATTGATATGCTCACGGGGCAGACATTATGGCAGACCGATATCCCTTCTCTTGGGGTGACACGAATTCATAATGGCAGGATTTACCACTTATATAAGTATAAAACCTTGGAAGAAGCACCTGTTAAGGATAACCAGGAACTGCCTTATTGTTCATTTAAGCAAAAAAGCCTGTTGTCAGTTTATGATGTGTATACAGGGCAACTCCTCTGGGGCTATGAATACCTGGGGGTAAATAATAGTACCCTGGATTTCCATGATGGGGTTGTTTACTTAAGTGGGACTGATGATCATGGAGCATCTCGTTTGCTTGCAAAGGTGGATATCAATTCCGGTACAATCTTAGCGCAGCAATGTGCAATGCACTGGGAAGACAAGCCCGTTCCTGTTTCTCCACCGGATAGCGTTGCTGGAATTGGTGGGTCTTCTTTTCCAGCAACGGCCGTTGATAATCAGGAATATGGCTTGGGGTGTATGGATGACAACCGCCTCTGTTTTGTCACGCAAGAGAATCGGCTAAACATTTTGGCCGGAAACACGAAAGAAACTCTAGCCTTTGTTGAGTTTGACGGTGAAGAATTGAATCACCTTTACGTTGACATTATTGTTCAAAACAATCTCATTGCCGTTCACCTCAACGATAGCAACCAGCTTTTTGCATTTCGGTTGCCGTAGGGATCATGGGAGCCTCACGTTGTGCCAGTGTGAATTTAGGAAGATGATATGAAAACACGTTTTGTTAAACTGGGATTATTGCCGTTTGTTGGTATCTCTTTGCTTCTAGTGGCTCAATTTGCTACTGCCAAAGCGCAATCAGGTCGTAGTCTTCAGCCGGGATTGCCGCCAGCACCAGGCCAGACAACTGTGGCCGTGGGGCAAGCCCCGATGACTTTTATAGAAAACGCCGGCCAGTTTGCTGAGGGGGCGCGTTTCCAGGCGCGTGGGGGCAACCACACCCTTTGGCTGGCCGATGATGCTATCTGGATAACTGTTCTCGAACCGGCCGCGCCATCTCCGGCCGGAGAACCGGAATTCCCGGCGCAAACAGACGCCATCCAAATGGAAGATGATACGCTGCATGGCGTTCATATCAGGTTGACTTTTCCCGGCGCTAATCCGCAGCCTGGGTTAGAGGCTTTCCATCCCCTGACCACCACCCTCTCCTATTTCCGGGGTTCAGACCCGACCGGATGGCAGGCCAATGTCCCGGTCTGGGGCAGCGTCCGCTACGCCAACCTCTACCCTGGCGTTGACCTGGAACTTTCCAGCGCTGGCGCTCTAAATCTGGTATGCCACGCTTCCTGCGCCACCGCCTTACAAAACGTGCAGCTACAGGTAGAAGGGGCCGAAAACCTCTCGCTGGCCGGCGACCAACTGCAATTACAGACAGCTGTGGGCGTCGTTACCCTGTCCTTGTTCACTGTCATCGGCCCAGACGGCCGTAGCTTCCAGACAAACACCCTCACCCCCCTCATCAACGGCGATATGGTCATCCACCCTTTCGCGGATGACAGCCAGTCCCCACAAAACCAACCCCTCTCCCCCACCGACAACCCAGCTAATTTACTCTACAGCACCTTTTTGGGTGGCACCGACAGTGATGTGAGTCTGGACATTGCCGTGGATGATGCTGGCAATACCTATATCACCGGCAACACTTACAACGGCACCTTCCCCACCACCCCAGGCACCTTTGATACCAGCTTTAATGGGGTGATTGATGCTTTTGTCGTGAAGCTAGGCCCCACTGGTAGCAGTCTGCTTTACGGCACTTTCCTGGGCGGTGATGATTGGGACACTGGCGTTGGCATTGCCGTCAATGAGAATGGTGAAGCCTACGTGACAGGCAGTACTGGCGGCGGACCTGGCTTCCCAACGACGCCTGGCGCGTTTGACCGGACTTTCAATGGTGGCAATGATGCCTTTGTCGTCAAGCTGAATTCGGCTGGCAATGCCCTGCTCTACGGTACCTATCTAGGCGGAAATTTTAACGACGGTCCAAGTGATATTGCCCTTGATGAAGCTGGGAATGTTTACCTCACAGGTTCTACCAGTTTTACTGATTATGTTAACTTCCCCACTACCCCAGGCGCTTATGATACAACTCATAACGGTGGGAATGATGTCTTTATTGCCAAACTGAACCCTACCGGCAACACGCTGGTTTACAGCACCTTCTTAGGAAGTAGTGGGGGTGAAGGAAGCAGCGGTATCGTTGTGGATGCCGTCGGTAACGCCACTGTCGGTGGTAATACCGTTGCTGCTGACTTTCCGACAACATCTGGCGCATTTGACACGACTTTCAACGGTGTCCGGGATCTCTTCGTAACGAGGTTAGCGGCCGATGGTAGCGCCTTACTGTTCAGCACCTTTTTAGGCGGGGTGAATTATGATAGAGGGGGAGCTTTGGCTTTAGGTCCTGCCGGAAGCGTTTACATCACCGGCATGGCGATGTCCGCCAACTTCCCTGTCACCCCCGGGGCCTTCGATACCAGCTTCAACAGCAGTGGCGAGAGCGACGCTTTTTTGGTGCAATTAGCCCAGACAGGTAGTACACTGCTTTATAGCACTTTTATAGGGGGCGGCAGTGGGGACGAGGGGCAGGTCATTATCTCGGATGCAACTGGTCATGCCTATATCACTGGTTCAACCTATTCAAGCGGTTTCCCTACCACTCCAGACGCTTTTGATCGCAGTTATAACGACAATGGCGGGGAAGACGTCTTTGTGGTCAAGATGAACCCGTCCATTGGCAATGGGATGCTCTACAGCACCTACCTGGGTGGCAGCGATGATGATGAGGGCGAGGGTATTGCCGTAGACGAACAGGGAGATGTGTACGTCACTGGTGAAACCTTCTCCCCTGCTTTTCCGGTAACACCCGGCGCATTCGATACCAACTATGACGGCTCCCGCGATGCCTATGTCAGCAAGCTGGCGCTCGGCGTCGGGCCAGCCAGCCTCACTATTAGCGGGCCAACGGCCATACTGATTAACGATACCCATCCGTTTACCGCAACCGTCGGCCCAGTGGACACAACCCTGCCGCTCAGCTACACCTGGACGACGACCGGGCAGCCGCCGGTGGTGCAGATAGGCGGCTTACAAAACGTCCTCTCTTTCACCTGGCCTACCCCCGGCCCACAGACCATTACCGTCACGGCCGTTAACCACCTGGGCGTGGTCACAGCTACCCACACCATCACCCTGTACACCCCAGTGCAGGCCGGTTTTGTGGCCACCCCAACCACCGGCATTGCCCCCGTAACGGCCAGCTTCACCAACCTCTCCACCGGCGACTTCACCGACTGTCTGTGGGACTTTGGTGATGGCAGCACCAGCGACGTATGCGCCGACCCCGGCCATAGCTATACGGTCGCCGGCGTGTATACCGTGACCTTAACCGCCAGCGGCCCCGGCAACACGGACACGCTGATCCGAAGCAGTTACATCACCGTTTATGAGCCGGTTCAGGCTGAGTTTAGCGCTAGTCCTACCGAAGGTATTTTGCCCTTATCGGTCAACTTTACCAATTTGTCTAGCGGGGATTATGATACCTGTCTGTGGGAGTTTGGCGATGGTCTGACCAGCCAGGGCTGTCTCGACCCTGGCCACACTTATACCCAAACTGGTGTTTATACTGTCACCCTCACCGTTACCGGATGGGGGGGCACAGACAGTTTGACGCAGAGCAACTACATTTCCGTTTACGAAGCCGTGCAAGCCGGTTTCAGCGCCGGCCCGACGACCGGCATTGCCCCGTTGAGCGTCAACTTCCTCAACCTGTCTACAGGCGACTTCGATAGTTGCCTGTGGGCGTTTGGTGATGGCAGTGACAGCAATGCGTGCAATGACCCGGCCCATACCTACACGACAGCCGGTGTATACACCGTCACCTTAACGGTGAGCGGGCCAGGGGGAACGGACAGCCTGACGCAAACGGACCTGATAACGGTCTATGAGCCGGTAACGGCCGTGTTCAGCGGCACACCTACCAGCGGTATCGCACCATTAACCGTGGACTTCACCAATCTTTCCATCGGTGATTACGATACCTGCCTCTGGGCGTTTGGTGATGGTGATACCAGCAGCGATTGCGAAAGCCTCGGCCACGTCTACACCACGCCGGGCAGCTACACCGTCGCCTTAACCGTCACCGGCCTGGGAGGCGCTGACACCGTGACCCAAACAGATTACATCACCGTCTACCAACCGGTGCAGGCAGATTTCAGCGCCAGCCCCACTGATGGGATTGCGCCTTTATCCACCCACTTCACCAACCTGGCTACGGGTGATTACGATACCTGCCTCTGGACGTTTGGCGACGGTAACTCTAGCATCGATTGTAACGACCCTGACCATCTGTATACGGCCGTCGGTGTCTATACCGTCACGTTAACCATTACGGGCACAGGGGGCATAGATAGCCGGACCCAAACGAATTACATCACCGTCTACGAACCGGTAACGGCCCAATTTAGCGCCAGCCCGTCGAGTGGCATTGCTCCCTTAATGGTGAGCTTTACCAACCTGACCATGGGAGATTATGATAGCTGCCTCTGGACGTTTGGCGACGGGGCAGTGAGCCAGATATGCCAGAATCCGACCCATCTCTACGAAGCACCAGGAAGATATACAGTGACATTGATGGTGGCTGGCCCAGGAGGGACGGATACGGCGATGCACAACAACGCCATCACCGTGTACGAGGTGGTACAGGCCGGGTTCAGCGCCACCCCCACCAGTGGGATAATGCCCCTTTTCGTCCAGTTTACCAACCTGTCTGCCGGGGACTTTGATAGCTGTCTGTGGGCGTTTGGCGACGGCCGTAGCAGTAACCTCTGTACCAATCCTACGCATCTCTACACTGCACCCGGTACTTATACCGTGTCACTCACGGTGACGGGGGCCGGTGGCAGCCATACAGTGACAGAAGTGGGTTACGTCACCGTTCAGTCATACCGCATCTTCCTGCCTATCATAATACGTGCTGGAGATGAATGAAGATAAGCACATCAGAGAGTGGCGCCCGCATCTCCTCTTACCATTTCGCTGCTGTCGGCGTCTTCCTGTTGGCGCTGCTGCTAACGTTACTTGTGCCCTATGAGCAGGGTGGCCTGCGTATGCCCGAACCATGGTCGTACGAACTGGCCGCCGAGAAGTTTGCTCAGGGAGAATGGGTATTAAGCACCGAAGAGTTGGCCGCCGCCCGCACCAGCATTCGCCTGCGGGGCGGCCAGTTGACGCAATATGTGGAAGTGGCCCCTGACCAGTGGGCCTTTCGCCAGTCGCCGGGGCATCCCCTGACCCTGGCGCTCTTTGGCAAGGTGGGCTGGCCGCGTCTGGCCAATATTTCCCTGGCGGTCATGGCTGTATTGGTCTTGTTCCCCCTGCTGGCCACCCACTATAGTGAAAAGATAGCTTTGTTGGGTGTTACCCTGTTATTGTGGTCGCCACTGAGTTTGCTGGCACTGCACTATTACCAGATGGATACCTTTGCCGGTGGTATGTGGCCGCTCATTGCCGGGGGCTTGTTGTTGTGGTATGAAGCGGGCATTGGCCGGAAACGGTATGCTCCCCTGTTTCTGTTTGCCAGCGGCGTAGCTACCGGTTGGTCGGTTGTGGTGCGCCAGACGAGTGGTCTGCTGGCTGTTGTTCTGGTAGGCTTTTTGTTGTGGTTGCTTTTTGCCCGGCGATACCGACCCACTTCAGCCACCTCCGATTTACCCACGACCTGGGATTCAAATAAATGGATTCATCTGGCTGCTTTTGGCCTGGGCATTTTGCTGGCGGTCAGCATCTTGTTGATGTACAACCAGTTGGCCTATGGTTGGCCATTTACCAGTGGATATCTGTTTCCCAGTCCATACAATCAGCATAATTTGTGGAGCGATGATCCGGTAACGGCCGTGCCCGGTGGCGTGGAGACCTGGCTGGCTGGCGGCACAGTGGGCGACATCTTCATGACATTGCTCGTTCATCTGCGTCTATGGTTACGGCCGGCGACCTTTGCCTGGCCTCTATGGCCGTTGGCGTTGCTGGGTTTGGTGCAGCTATGCCGCCAGCGACCGGTCAAACGTCCCACCTGGCTCATGTTGTTCTGGCTGCTGGCTATTTATCTACCGTTTGCTGGCGTTATCTTTTTTGGCGTGACACGCGCACTCGCCGAGCCGTATGATCAGGGGTGGGGGTACTTTATACCGGCTAGGTATTTGTATCCGCTCATGCTACCTTTTGTGTGGGCACTGGCTTATCTTTTCTCCCGCTGGCCTGGCCGTGGGTCTTACCTGCTGGTGGGATTTTATGCCCTGGGTAGCGCCGGGCTGTTCCTGGCCACGCTGTCACACTGAATCGCGAGAGGGAGCTATGTACACAACGGCCGTTGTTTCTCTCAAACGACTCGCCGGCAGTTACCAACACCTGTCCTTCGGGCGAGCCAGCCGACCGTTGTTGCCTTATCTGGGGTCGGCTTTCATTCTCTGGGTGCTGCTGCGCGAGATTGGTTTCCAGGAGATCTGGGTGTTGCTGCGACAGGTGAACGGGTCCCCGTCTACACGGGGATGGTTGTTGATTGGATTTGGCTGGTACTTCCTCACGAACGTTTGCCGTGCCTATCGCTTTGGCGTCTTGTTAGCCTGGCCTAGGCCGGCACAGCCTTTGCGCCTGGTACCGGACATGATTATTCTCAGCTTTTTGAATAACGTCTTGCCTGCCCGTATCGGTGAACTACTCTTTCCCGTGTGGTTACAAAAACGTCATCACCTACCTGTTGGCCCAAGTTTGGCCTTATTGCTCCTCACCCGACTCTTTGATTTCCTGGCTGTTGCGTCACTCTTTTTACTGTATACCTATCTGGCGCGTGGCCAGTTAACGGCCGTCGCGCAACAGATCACTCTGATTGTTATCACCGCCCTGGTGCCTGTACTATTACTTCTGGTTATTCTGCCCTGGATGGGCACACGGGGATTAGCGTTTTTGGGCTGGCTGCTGCGTACCCTGGGTATGGCCGACCACCACTTAAGCCAACGATTATATGGGTTTGGGGAACGGTTGGTAACGGCCGTCTCTCAAATACACCATCCGCGCATTTACGGCAAAGCCTTTGGCTGGTCGCTTCTAGCCTGGCTTTGTACCTTTGCCTGGTTCGCCGCTTTCTTACAAGCGTTTGATCTTCCTACGCCTTACCCGTTGGTGGTCGTGGGGGCTACTTTTGCGGTGCTGGCCAATGCCATCCCTTTCATAACCGTAGGCGGTTTTGGGGCACATGACGCGGGTTGGGCATTTGGCTTTAGTTTGATGGGCATGGGTTGGGAGACGGCCGTGGCTACTGGTTTTGCCGTGAACGTGTTAACAGTCGTAGCCTCACTTCTCTTCAGCGGTGGCGTTTTTGCCATTTTTTGCCTGAGAAAAGCCAGCCAGTAATACAGGCGAGTTTGTTTATCAGGAATATATATTTAACTGAGGGTAATTTCTGCGTACTGCACCTTCACCCGGCAAAATCTCTAAACTTATCGTATACTTCAGACCAACATGGCAAACGCGATACCAGGAGAAAGTAACCAACAGGCATCCGATTTTAGCGACTAAAGATGACATGAAAATCGGGTGTCTGGCATAGTTGATTGATAACAGCTACCACCATGCAAAACATCACCCAATTGGAAAGTGACCTGTGGGAATCGGCCGACCAACTGCGAGCCAATTCCCGGCTAAACCAGACCCAATATAGCAACCCCGTTTTAGGCTTGATTTTTCTCCGCCACGCCACCACCCGCTTTAACCTGATTTCGGAAGAGATCAACCACAACCTGCCCTCACGCGGCGGGGTCGCCCGGCCGTTACGCCCCGACGACTTCACCCAACGCGCTGCTATCTTCCTGCCGGAGAAGGCCCGCTATGATTACCTGGTGGACTTACCCGAAGGCGAAGACGTGGGCAGGGCCATTAACGAGGCAATGAGCCTGATTGAAGCGCAGACCCCGTTGCTGCAAGGGGCATTGCCCAAAACCTACACCAGCTTTGAACCGGACTTGCTGCGCACGTTGCTGCGTATTTTTAATCGGGACGCGCTGAAAACGGCCGATGGTGACGTGTTCGGCCGTATCTATGAATACTTCCTCAACAAGTTCGCCCAAAATCAGGCGCTGCCGGGTGGCGAAGTATTTACACCACCGTCGCTGGTGCGGCTGATTGTGAACATCATTGAGCCAGATCATGGCACTGTCTTTGATCCGGCCGCGGGTAGTGCTGGCATGTTTGTACAGACTGGCTACTTTTTGCAGGACAGGGGGACGCGCCCGGCCGACGCTGTGACCTTTTACGGGCAGGAAAAGTCGGATGCGACCGTCAACCTGGCGCGGATGAATCTGGCGGTGCATGGGCTGGAAGGCAAGGTGGTGGTGGGCAATACCTACTATGAAGATTTGCACCACTTGATCGGCCGTTGCCACTTTGTCATGGCGAATCCGCCCTTTAATGTGGATGCCGTCAACCCGGAAAAGGTGAAAAAAGACCCGCGCCTGTTCACAAAGAAGAGTATCCCCGGCGTGGCCCAAAAGACGGGCAGCATCAGCAATGCCAACTATTTGTGGATTCAATACTTCTATAGCTATTTACGGCCGTCCGGCCGGGCCGGGTTTGTCATGGCCAGTTCCGCTTCCGATGCCGGGCATGGGGAGCGGGAAATTCGGCGCGAACTGATTGAGACAGGCGCAGTGGACGTGATGGTAGCCATCGGCACCAACTTTTTTTACACGCGCTCCCTGCCCTGCACCCTCTGGTTTTTTGATAGAGCGAAATCCGCTCCCAACTTCCTGTCACCGGCGATGAGGACATCGCGCCACAGTCACCAGTCCGCCGACACCGTGCTGATGATTGACGCCCGCCACCTCTACCGGGTGGTGACGCGCCGCATTAACGATTTTAGCGAGGAGCAGTTAGCCAATTTAACAGCGATCACCTGGCTCTATCGCGGCCAGACGGAGCGGTACCTGGCGCTGGTGGATCGGTATTTGCAACGGCTGTCGGCGGCCGGTGATGTGATGGTCAGCCTGGCCTCTCAGGTTGCCGGTTGGCCGGATTTAGTGACCAGGCGGCTGTCGGAAACGGCCGATAGCCTGACGCCTGATCCGGACGCGGGCCTCACCGCCGAAAAGATTGCCGACTTTCACCAGGCCATTGCCAGGGTGAAGGCGGAGAGCCGGGAAGCGGGCGCGGCTTTGGCCGATTTGGGGCGGCAGATGGGGGAGGTCTTGGCTAAACCGGAGGCCGGGGCGCGAGATAATGCCAGCCAAAGGGCGTTGGCGGCGGCATGTGCGGCGCTGGAACCCCGGCTGAAACAGGTACAGAAACAAAGCCGCGCCCTGTTCCGGGATGTAGACGCGCTGCTGAAAGCGGCCCGCAAAGAGTTCCAGGTGCATAAATTGCCCAACGCGGACAAAAGCAAGAAGCTGCTGCTGGAAGTGGAAAAGGATTGGGCGCAAGCCGATTTTCAGGAAAAAGCCATGGAGAGCGTTAAAGATGCCCTTTACTTTTTGCACCAGGTGGCCTGGCTGCAAAGCCGCTTCCCGGAGGGGGTGTATGCGGACGTGCCCGGCTTGTGCAAGGTGGTGACGCGGGCCGAGATTTACGCGGCCGACGACAGCCTGACGCCAGGGCGGTATGTGGGTGTCGCTCCGGTTGAGTTCGAGGATGATGAAGTCTTTGAAGAAAGATTGAAAGCAATTCATCTGGAATTATCAGGTTTGAATCGGGAAGCCTTTGAACTTGCCGTCGCCATTCAAGATAATTTTGAAAACATAGCCTTATGAGTTTAACAACAGCGACACTTGGCGAAATTGCTGCAAAAGTTGGTGGCTCAATCCAGACTGGCCCTTTTGGATCACAGTTGCATAGCAGTGATTATCAAGATGAGGGAATACCTGTTGTGATGCCACAGGACATTGTTGATGATCGCATTTCCGTTGAAGCAATCGCACGTATTAGTGAAACAATGGCAGAAAAACTCGCCCGCCACAAACTGAAGGCTGGCGACATCATTTATCCACGCCGGGGTGATCTGAATAAGAGGGCGTTAATCACTTCCGAACAAGCAGGCTGGTTATGTGGTACTGGCTGCATTAAGATTAACATCAGAGGTGGGGAACTCATTCCCCATTATCTCTTTTACTATCTCAAACAACCTCAGGTCGTTAAGTGGATTGAGCAAAAAGGGGTTGGGGCAACGATGCTTAACCTTAATTCCGAAACTTTGTCGAGCGTGGTGGTTAAGTTTCCAGCGGAAAATGTGCAGAGGCGAATTGTAGGGATTTTGGGGGCGTATGATGATTTGATGGCCAATAATGAGCGGCGGATTGGGTTGTTGGCGGAGGCGATGCACCTGCTCTACCGGGAGTGGTTTGGGCGACTGCGCTTTCCAGGGTGGGAGGAGACGGCCGTGGTGGACGGAGTGCCGGATGGGTGGGAGAAACGGCCGCTAGGTGCAATCGCCGAAGAAATGACACGCCGGATTCACCCAACCGATGTTCAACCCGACACTCCTTATGTTGGCCTTGAGCATATTCCACGTCAAACGATTGCTTTGCAAGAATGGGGAAGCAGTTCCGATGTCACGAGTGACAAATTTTCATTTGCAAAAGGTGAAATTCTCTTTGGAAAGATACGGCCGTATTTTCACAAAGTGGTGTTCGCTCCGGTGTCAGGTATCTGTTCGTCAGACACGATCATCATCCAACCGCGTGCCAAAGATTATTTCCCCATAACGCTTGCTGTTGCATCAAGCGAAATGTTTGTCAGGTTTGCCTCTAAAACCTCGAAAGATGGGTCAAAAATGCCGCGGGCAAACTGGAAGGTGATGAGAGAGTATTCTGTCTTGATTCCTCCAAAGGAGTTATTGGACACTTTTAATAATTTTGTTTTTCCTATCGTGGCGCAAATCGAAACGTTGATATTTGCTACCCACCGCTTGAGAGAAGCGCGAGACGCATTGTTGCCCCGACTGATGAGTGGGAGAATCGAAGTGTGAGCGGTAGACGCTATTCCGAAGATCTCTTTGTCCAGGCCAAAATGGCGGATTTTCTCCGCCGGGAACTCGGTTGGGAAACGGCCCTGGCCTGGGATGAGGAAGTATTGGGGGTGAATGGCAGTTTCGGCCGTTTGAATCAGAAAGAAATCGTCCTCACTCGTTACCTGGAACAAGCGTTGCGCCGCCTCAATCCCGGCCTGCCCGATTCCGTCTACCAGAACGCGATGAGCCAGATCACCGGCTACAGCAGCGCCCAAAGCCTCATCCAGATCAACCGCGCCCAATACAAACTGCTGCGCGATGGTGTACCCGTCATTTACCGCACCCCCCATAATCCCGAAGAAACCGCCCGCCTGCGCGTCTTCGACTTCGACGAACCGGCGCACAACCATTTCCTGGCGATCCGTGAATTGTGGCTGGATACGGGTCTGTACGGCCGGATTCGCCCCGACCTGCTCGGCTACGTCAACGGCCTGCCCCTGCTCTTTGTCGAACTCAAACGGTTCCACAAAAGCGTTCAGGATGCCTACACCCAAAACTTCGTCCGCTACAAGGCCTGGCTGCCCGCGCTCTTTCACCACAACGCCGTCGTCATGCTGGCCAACGGTGACGAAGGGCGGGTGGGCACCATCACCAGCCCCTTCACCTACTTCAACGAATGGAAGCGGCTGGAAGAAGAAGAGAGCGGCCGGGTGGATTTTGAAACGATGCAGCGCGGGATGTTAGACAAGACCCACTTTATGGACTTGTTCGAGAATTTCATCCTCTTTGATGACAGCAAACCGATTAGCGTGGAGCTGGACGCCGCTGAAGCGGCGACTACGAACGTGGCGACGACGAACACGCGGAAAATTCTGGCGCGTAACCACCAATTTTTAGGCGTCAATCGTGCCTTTGCGGCGGCTAACGAACGGAACGTGCGCGACGGCAAACTGGGCGTCTTCTGGCATACACAAGGCAGCGGCAAATCGTACTCCATGGCCTTTCTGGCGGAAAAAATCCACCGTAAGCTGGCGGGCAACTTCACCTTCCTCGTTCTCACCGACCGCGACGATTTAATCGTCTTTTCCGACGAAGCTCACCGCACCCAATATGGCATCTTTGCCCGCAACATGCGCCACGCCCTGCCCCACGCGGCCTATATGGGCTTCACCGGTACGCCGTTGATTGACGACAAAGAAAACGAGCTGACCAAAGAGATTTTTGGCGATTACGTCTCCACCTATGATTTCCAGCGGGCGGTGGAAGACAACGCCACCGTGCCCCTCATTTACGACAATCGTGGCGAAAAGCTGGTCATCACCACCGACGACCTGAACGAACAAATCGCCGACATCATCGAAGACCACGCCCTGGAGCCAGAAGTGGAAAGCCGGGTGATGCGTGCCCTGGGCGCCAACTATTTCGCCATCACCAATGAGGATCGGCTAAAACGCATCGCCGCCGATTTTGTGGCCCATTACAGCGCTCGCTGGCAAACGGGCAAGGCGATGATCATTTGTCTGGACAAGCTGACCTGCGTCCGGCTGCACAAGCACATTGACGCTGAATGGCAACGAGCCATCCGCGCCCAACGGCGGCAGGTGAACAAGGCCAACGATGAGCAGGATGAAGTGGAGCAGCGACGCAAGCTGCAATGGCTCAAAGAGACGGAACGGCTGGTGGTTATCAGTCAATCACCGGATGAAGTCGCCATTTTTCAGGAGTGGGGCATGGGGGATGACATCTTGCGGGTGCGTCAACGGCTGAACGCCAGGCCAAAGTTGGAAGAAGAGTTCAAAACGGACAACCACCCATTCCGCGTGGCCATCGTCTGCGCCATGTGGCTGACCGGCTTCGACGTAGAATCGCTGGCGACCCTGTACGTGGACAAGCCGATGAAAAGCCACACCCTCATGCAGGCCATCGCCCGCGCCAATCGCGTCCACGAAGGCAAAGCCAATGGCCTGATTGTGGATTACAACGGCATCCTCAAAAGTTTACGCCGGGCGTTGTCCCGGTTTGCGGCGCGGCACAGCGGCGGGCAATTGGGGCCAGGCATTGACCCCACCCGGCCGCCAGAGAAGCTCATTGCCGAGTACACGGCCGCTTTGCAACGATGCACCGATTATCTGGCGGAAATCGGTTATGACCTGAACCAGCTATTGGAAGCGCGGGGTTATGACGAAAACGAAGAAATCCTACACGCTGTTGATGTCCTCAGCCGCAATGACGAGAGCCGCGCCCGATTTGAGGTGCTGGTGCGAGAGATGATGAAAAAGGGGAAGTCGTTGATCGGTTTCCCGGCTCTGTATGCTTATAAAACGGAGCATGACGGGCTGGAAGCGATCTACAAAAAGCTGAAGCAAACGGACAATGACCCCACCGACCTGATTGCCGTCTTGCGCGAGTTGCAGGGGGCGGTAGATGAGGCGATCACGCTGGCGGATGAGACGCCGGTCATTGCCGAGGACCGCAGCACCTATGACATCAGCAAAATCAATTTTGACCGGCTGCGCCAGGAGTTTGAGAAGAAGGAGCGGAAGAACACGGCCGTGCAATCGCTCAAACAAAAGATAGAAAGGCAACTACAACGCATGGTCGCCCAAAACCCGACGCGGGTGGACTTTTACGAACGGTTCCAGCAAATCATCGAAGCCTACAACAGGGAGACCGACCGGGTAACGATAGAAGAAACCTTTGCCCAACTACTGGATTTGGTGGAATCGCTGAATGAAGAACAAAATCGTTACGTGCGCGAAGGGTTTGAGGATGAAGAACAACTGGCAGCCTACGATCTGCTGCGAGCGCACAAAACGGACGTGCCGCCGGCCAAACTGGAACGCATCAAAGGGCTGGCGCGCGAACTTATCACCGCCATCAAAGCGACCATTGCCGAAATGGACAACTGGCGAGACAAGGAAGCAACGCAAGCGGCCGTGCGTACTCTGATTCACGACGCCTTGTATAACGAAGAAACCGGCCTGCCCTACCCGGAGTTTGGCGAAGATGATATTGATGTGTTAACCGATGCGTTTTTCAAGCACGTCTTTGTGCGCTATCCAAGTGGAACAGCGTAGGGTAACAACCTACTCCCACCAGATAATAAATCCCCCCCTTTTCATAAGAGAATATCCCCTCATCTTCCGATGTTCTCGTTGCGCTATCGGGTTTCAACGACCCTGGTACGCGGTGGAATCAGTCAGCACTTTGTAGACATGAGGAATAGCTTCCTCGCTTTTTTGGGGGAACGTCAGTATTAGCCCAGGTGCTAAACGCACCTTATGAGGTGAATTCCAAATCATTTCTATAAAGGAACTCCTCCTCGTGCCTGAACAATTAGCCTTTGCCTATACCGAAAGTTCTCAACAACTGCCATTGCGCCACCGCATTTGCGACTTACCTCTGGAAGAACAACCCTGTTATCGCCTCAATCGTCATGGCGCTGTCGCTCTGAGCAGCGTAGAACTTCTGGCTCTCCTTTTAGGAGGCAGCGATGCCCTGAATATTGCCGAGCGCATGCTGATTCGGTTCGGTTCGCTGCACCGGCTGGCGCGGGCCAATGGGGCCCAATTGACTCGCTTCTACGGCATTGGTCGTATCCAGGCTGCTCGCCTGGCCGCCATTCTGGAATTAAGCCGTCGCCTGCAAGAGCCGCCGGCTGAGGAGCGACTGCGTGTCACTACCCCGGCAGATGGCGCTCAATTGTTGCTACCTCGTTTGCGCTTTTTAGAGCAAGAGGAGTTATGGGTACTGCTACTGGATACCCGCAACGGCGTGATGGGTATGCGCACGATTTACCGGGGCAGTTTGAACACCAGTGTGGTACGCATTGGCGAGGTTTTTCGCCCGGCCATCGAAGCGCCGGCCGCCGCCATCATCCTCGCCCACAACCACCCGTCAGGATTACCGGAACCGTCCCCGGAAGATGTGCGTGTTACCAAAGAGTGCGTGCAGGCCGGTCGGCTGCTGGGTATTGAGGTGCTGGATCATCTCATTGTGGGGACGGCCGTTTTGTCAGCCTCAAAGAACGAGGCTTAGGTTTTACGATTTAGTGTCCGTGATGAATCGCTTCGGAGCGCTCAGTCGTTCCCTGTTTCTTGTCGGACGCGCTCTAACCATTCATCCAGGAACTCTATGGTCGCCTCATAGGAAGATTGCGGAATGTCCTTAAAACTATTACGCCTCGTCTGCAAACTCAAGGCATCGTAAACGGCTCTGAAATGGGACTTGCCTGGATCGTATTGAGCCATTACCAGGGCGATACGCTTAATTCGGTCTTGAATTTCAAACTGTTGTTCTTCGCTCAGCGTATTACCTAGTTTAGGTGTCCGCCGCTCAACGGCCGTTAGTCGTTCATCCATACCCGCCAACCGTTGATTCATCCCCCGTAGATATTCCCGCGCTGCATCCAACCGTGTCTTATTAGACATAGCGATTTGCCGCACTTCCATCATCTCTCTCGTTGTCGCCGCGATAACTTTGGCCATATTATGCAGTTGCATCAAAACCTGACTACCTGGATCGTCATAATCAGGGGAAACTGTCGAATACATGGGCGAAAGAAAGGCTTCTGCCAGAACGCGATAACACTCTCTTTGGTACAACACCAGCCTATCTCTTACTTCCTCTTTGGCACGCAAGGGGTTTAGACCAAACAAGAAGCCATTCAACAGATCCAAAGGAAGACAAATGACCTCTCTAATCATGGTTTCATGGCGGGAGTCCGTGAACGTTACGTTCACGCGCTTCACTTCTTGTGATAAGACCAGGTCGCGGTTAATGCGCCGCAGTTGCCCTGACCAAGACACGCCTAAAAATTCACAAATCGGCCGCATTGGGACATAAATCGCTTCTCTACCCTCTTCATTGTGAACCAGCACGGCCGAAATGACATCGCCATAAAAATCTATTTCCCGCTGTTCCGCCGGCACCAATGCTTTTTCTTCACTCATCTGTCACTTTTCCCATTTCATTTTTTGGTTTCGTTGCCCAGATATTCAAATAAATCCCCTACCCCTACCCCAAGGGTTTCACACAGACTGTCCATCACCTGCCATTGCACACTACGCCGGTTGCCATGGTACACATCTCGAATCATGGTGTAGGCAATGCCCGTCTCCTCTGCCAGTTGACGAAGAGACATTTTCCGATCTCCCAGTAACGCTGGTAAATGATTCTTAATTCTTGTTCCTACGATAATTGTTCTATCTTCCATCTTCGTCTCTCACCATTATCGAATTTCTTGCTACGATAGCATAAAATACAAAATAGAACAACTTTATAAAATCAAATAGTGTATTTTTGCTATCACTTTTGTCGGCTAAAGTACTGCCTTGCCCGACGAACAGTGACAACACAAACATTCACCAGAGTATTTATGAATCAACGCACACTCTGGCGGCCTCGAAAACCTGATTCCCCCGTCCGGCGCTAACGCGCGGAAATATAGGACAAATACCAACCGTTCACCCCGTCAGATAACGGCCGTTTCCCCATGATCTGCGGCCGTCACCAAGAGGAGCTATGACCACCATTCAATATTGCCATCCAGACGACATCATCCTGGAAAAACGGGCCGACGGCCGTCTGCTCAATCCGCGCGGCCGCACCGGCGACACAACCGACATTACCCTGTCGGTGCAAGAGACCAACCGCCAGATTCTGGTGCCGGTACTGCTGTATCGCAACGAAGCGGGACAACTGGTGGCCGGCGACGGGCAGCGGCGCATTGCCGCTGCGCGTAAGTTAGGAATCCAGGTGCCTTATATCGAGGTTGATGCCCGGGCGACCAATGGCGCCGGCCCAGAGGGGAAACCAGACAGCCTGGACATCATGCTGGCGTCTAATGTGCGCAAGGAGTTCCCGCCGCTCATCCTGGACCGCGAAGGGCATATCATGGGTGGCCTGGCCTATGCTGTCCAGATGAAAGTCCAACAAGGCAAATCTACGATGGCCATCGCCCGGCAAATGGGGCTAAAAAGTGACCGCACCGTCAAACTGCTGCTCTCCCTTTTCAATGCGCCGGTGAATGTCCGCCGGACCATGGCGGACGGCCGATTGAGCCTGCATGCCTACGAAGGTCTGCAACATGCCAGCCGGGCAGACCAGGAGGAAGTGGTGGCCACTATCGCCGCCAAAGCCGGATCGGACGAAACGAGCCAAATCACCCGCGACCAGGTGCGCCGGGAAACACGCAAACTCCAGGCCACCCGGCAGCCCGGCCTCGTAGTCGGTGATGAGGTGACGCTGGTGCAGCAGTTACATGAAATCAAGGCCCAACTGGAAAAGATTCTGGCCGCCGGCCCACTTGGTCTGCGCGAGCAATATGTGGTGGAGCAAATCAAGGAGATATTGCCATGAACTATGACCCCAATCCCAGCCGCGGCTGCGGCCGGAAAAAACGTGGCGGTTTTTATCTGGAGGCCGGTCTCAGTCCTTTTGGACGGCTCAATGTGGCCACCTACTGCCTGGGCAGCGGCGTGGAAACGAACGAGAACCTGGTGGTGGACATCAGCGCCCGTGGCGTCTGGCTGGGCGACCTGGCGGCCAGTTTTCTCAGCGGCCACTTTGTGAACATCCACGATAGTTGGGCTGTGCCTGAAGAGACGGCCGATTGGTACACCCGGATGGTTCATCAAGTAGGCAAGCCTGTCTTGTTTGATCATGTCGGTAAGGCTCATTACAGTCCGGCTTCGTTTATCCAGGAACTCCTGACTTATGGCCCCAGCCGCCGGGTACCCCGCCCCGTCGCCGAACAGATTGCCAACCTGACCCCCATCGCCATTGTCTTCTGTCATGACGATATGCCCCTTTTCACCAGTGAGGGACAGCGAGATGAATTGCTGTCTATTCTGGCTAAAGCCGAGTGGACACCTCCCCAATTAGCCCCTACCTGGCGTCGCCCGACATGGGGATTGGGGGTTGACCATGATGACGGCCGTGACCATTACCTGACCACTGTCATCCAGGCGATGGCGGACGACCCGGCCACCCAGATATTCTTGCAGGCCGTACCAAAAGCGCGGCAGCCCTTTGTGATCAGCTGGATTACCCACGTCAGCTATGTGGCCCAAAAAGCAGAAGAGACCGGCGAGGCATTTGACGACGTGGCAGCGCAGATGCGGCAGAAGAATATCCGGGTGCTGGTGTTCCATGAAAACGAGTCAGGGGACGAAGACACCGGGGTTGGCTAATTCCGGTTGACGTCAGACAAAAACCCATGACTGTTAGGCGGCGCACGGCCGTGTCCGGGCATAGTCGCCTCACCCGTTCTATAGGGTCCATAGCCCGCTCCCCCTACCCTACCGGGCAATCTCAAATGAACAAAAGGGTTGCACCACTATGCGCAACAAATTCTGCCCGGTGAAGCAATGCAGATTGAGTTGACCACCTGTTCAATGGGAGGTTCAAAATGCAATACCAGCGGCAGGCCAGAGAGACAATCCAAAAACTGTTAACCGTTTTTGCGGACGGCCGTATCGCCCAACCCCTCTCTGTCGTTTACTTACAGCGGGATAATTCCGTACCCATGCATACCTGGTCACTGACCAACTTGCTGCTTTGCCTTCTGGCCGGTGCTACCGACGCCCGCGGCTACCGCATGTGGCAGGCAGTGGGTCGTCAGGTGCGCCGCGGGGAGACAGCCTGCACACATATCCTCATCCCGCTGCTGAGACGGGCTGAGGACGATGATGAAACGGAACGACTGATTGGCTTTACCAGCCAGCCGGTCTTTGACGTCTCCCAAACCGAAGGTGAGCCGCTGCCCGAACAGCCTGACGCCCCCTTCCTGAACTCCCTGCCGCTGCTTGATGTGGCCCGGCAGTGGCACATTGAAGTGGACATCTATACCGGCCGCCCCGGTCAGGCCAGAGGCGTTTTCCGGCAAACGTGGCTGGGCGACCAGATTTTGTTGGGGACCGAAAATCTGATTACCTGGCTGCATGAACTGGTACATGCCGCCGATCACCGCAACGGCAAGCTGCAGGAACAGGGCCAGCATTACCGCTCGGAAGCGGTGGCGCAATTGGGCGCCTGCACACTGGCACATCTGATTGGACAGGCAGAGGAAGCGGATGAAGGTCTGACCTGGCAGTACATCAGCCGCTACGCCGAAGCGGCCGGCCGATCCCCACTCAGCGTCTGTCATGAGGTATTGGAACGGACATGTCAGGCCATTGACCTGATCCTCTCCACGGCTGATACCGTCGCCCTGGCTGAAAATGGTGCCGACACGGCCGTTGTTTCCCCTACCCACTTTCACTCTGGAGGTTGAACCATGATTCGCGTTTACCACAATCCCTATTACTATCGCTTTCAGCGAGAAAACAGCTTGCCCGACCCACAAACGCTGGTTCTGGCGGCGGTCGTCGGCACAAACCGGCCACAAGAAGCGTTTCTGTGGACCAATGAGGCCGCAGCCGAAAACCAGGAGCACGTGATTTGGATCAGCACCTACCGGCGCACCCAATGGGGCGACGTATTGGAATTGGTTGCGGACGGGGGACAGTTGCTGCTCCTTGATCCCCATGGCTTTCAGGAAATGGCCACCTCCCTACCCGGTCAGCAAACGCCCTTTATCCGGGATCTGCTGGCTCATCTGCACACAGATCTCCTGACCGACACAGGTGAAAATGGCCGCTTGCCAGTCACGGCCGTGGCGGAGATAAAGCAGTTGCGCCATCTGCTCACGGCCGCCGCTCAGCACATCCAGTCACTGCATCACACGCTGGCCCTGACCCTGCCCGCCGTGGATGCAGCACGGGCGGGCGTCAATTTCAGTGGGGAAAGCTGGACGATGCGCGAACGCCGCCACCTGTATGGGGCAGTCTATCAACAAGCTCTCTATGTGCTGGAGCAATTGGATGAAGGTGCGAGACTATGCGAATAGAGCCATCTATCCAGGAGCCACCCATGATGCCTCTCCCCCTCCCTGCTTCACCGGGCACAGCGGCTGTCCCCATCGGCTTGCCTGATTTGACGGAAGCGGAAATAGAGGTAGCCCTGCGGCAATGTTACCATCATCCACTGATCGTCCCGGCCGTCGTGGTGGAGGAGCGTACGCTGCTTCAGCGTCTGAGCCTGATGCACGTTGGCCGGCCGTGGCCGGAAGTAGATGATTACCACCACCAACAACTGGTCAAACAATGTCACTCCATGATGACCGGTCGTGGCTGGACAAAGCATGAACAATTGGCGATGCCCGGATGTCCTAGACACACGGCCGTGTACCAACAATGGCTGAAGCCAGACCTGGAGCAACTAGAACAAGGACTGCGGGAATTACTGCGTCACGGCCGTCCCATCCCAGCGGCCGATGTGCAGCAAAACGGCTTATGGCATGCCTTCAATGCCCGTGTAGAGAGTGACCCGGCCGGGCTGATTTCCGCCGCTACCTGGTCACAATTGCTGGACCGGTTTGGTTACGAGACAACACCCCGCCAGGATGGCTGCCTCCACCCCAGGCCGATTGCCTTACCAGAAGACGCTCAGTTTCTGACCCTGAAAACCGTGCGCAACCTGAACCCGGTACTCACCAAAGAGGGTGTGCCTGCACTGCTGTTTCAGGAAGTCCTCGATAAAACGGTAGAGGCATTGTCCCTCAACCGGGAACCGTCTGAAATGTTAACGGCCCAGCTGCTGGACGGCCCGCTTGGTAATGCTTTGGCTACATTGGGCTACGAGAGGCAGCCAACGGCCGTGTGGGGACAGGATTGCACACCACCGATTGAAACCGCGAACCAGGCGAAGGTGCAATTGTTTGTGCGGGCGATGACGGTTGGTCAGGGGATTGTACGCATCGCCTTGACCCAAAAGTTCGCCGTCTTGTGTCCGGTGCTGGTGGTGGATGCCGAGACGCTGGTTTACCTGGAACTGTTAGGGCCACGCGAAGCGGTAAAAGCGAACTGGGCGGCCCTACGGAATGCCGGCCGCCGCCAAATCATCAATGGTCAGCTCGTTCAGGTACGCAAAGCAGATCAGCTTACCACGCTCAAGACCCCCCTGCCCTGCGGTTGGGATCACTGGTGTGTTTTCCACCGGCAAGTCAGCCTACAAAAGATGTCGCCGACGGAGCCATTCTATTTGTTAGGGGATGGTCAGGACGATGGTCAGGAGAATATGCCAGAGGCTTTTTATCTCCTCCTCTCCCGTGCCCTGGCTGCCCCTACCCTACCGGCCTGGGCCGATTACTTGTGGCTACACGGCCGTCGCGCCGATCTGATTACGGCCGTTAACCAGGGCGGCCACGGCATGGCGGCCTGGAAAGTAGATGCTGCCTCTCCTTCCTGGGGTAAAATAATCTCTGAAGGCATTCACCAGGCCAGGATTATTTTCTAACAGCGACCAACATGAGCGGCCGTTATTTATTGATTGAGACGGGCAGAGCCACCAGCAGGTCAGGCACAGCCCCGGTTGGGTCACCTGTCAGGTGCGCACTGACCTGGTCATCAGGTGCCACTGGCAGTTAATGTGTCTAGCGTGCGCGATTGTTGACGGCAGGTGTTGGCAGTTGTAAAATGAGAGTAAGGGTATTACCTAGTATTACTTCTACCCACGAAGTTACAAGGAGGTCTCTATGCGTGTGACAACCAAAGGTCAAGTCACAATCCCATTGGAAATTCGCCAAAAACTAAACATTACGCCAACCTCAGAGGTGGATTTTGTGATTAGCGAGGATGATCGGGTCTATCTGGTTAAGAAAAGTGTCTCGGAGACAGAAGGGCATTTCACCAGATTACGCGGGATTGCCACTGTGAAGATGTCTACAGAGGAAATCATGGCGTTGACCAGGGCCGAGTCATGAACAGGGTATTAGTAGATTCAAATGTCATCTTAGACATTTTCCTTGACGATACGACCTGGGCCAATTGGTCAGAGATGACGCTCAACCGGTTGGTGGAATCCCATCAGTTACTGATTAACCCTATCATTTACACCGAACTGTCCATTGGCTTCCAGCGCATCGAGGAAGTGGAAGAAGCGATTGCGCGTGCTGGTTTTCAATTGCAAGAGATACCCAAAGAAGCTCTCTTTCTGGCGGGCAAGGTTTTTGTGCAGTACAGAAAAAATCAGGGAACTAAATCGTCGCCTCTGCCCGACTTTTTCATCGGCGCCCACGCCGCGGTTTTGGGCGTCAGCTTAATAACCAGAGACATTGCCAGATATCGTACCTACTTCCCTTCCGTGCATTTGATCTCCCCCTAAGCTTACCTGCTGCCCAGGTTCCTCTGCCAAATTTTCTGGTATGTTGGCGTCATCGTGCTGGTGTGGCTAAACCCGCCAGGCGGTAGCCGAAGGTAGCCCGTTTAGGCTGATTGCCCCAGTACTATACCAGCCCATCGTTAGCACGAGATCAGGAAACAGCATACGTAACCCTAGACCGCTCGCCGCAAGCGCCATTATAAACAGACGTGATCTCACCTCAACCTGACTCTATACCTCACGGCCGCCCCATTAACCATCTTCCCTAAAATCTATTCATAAGGAGCTACCGATGGCACGACTTGCCAGCCAGATGCGGGCCGGGTACTATCCGACTCCGCCTCCCATCATTCCCCTGATCACCAGCCATATCCAACCTGCCAGTCAACCAGGCATCCGCGTCCTGGATCCATGCGCCGGTGAAGGCCAATTTCTTTATGACACGGCCGTTGCCCTCGACCTCATCCCCTTTGGTATAGAACTCAATCCCGATCGGGCCCAGGTGGCCACGCAATTGCTCAATGGTTTGCACCAGCAACGACCGGCGTTGGTCTGGTGGCCATACCATCACTTCCTGGAAAGCGACTACCGCCTCATACGCTGTCCCGATGATGCTTTTGGCCTGACACTTGTCAACCCACCTTATGATCACGACTACGAAGAACGCCGACTCGAGTACCAATGGCTGAAGCAAGTCCGGGCCTGGCTGCAACCGCATGGCATCCTCGTTTACATCATTCCCCAACATGTCCTGGGCCACAAAACCCTGGCCGAATACCTGGCTGGCTGGTTCACAGATGTGCAGGTCTATCGTTTCCCCGACGAGTTCTACCCGCGCTTCAAGCAAATCGTCCTTTTTGGCCGTCGTCTGCCACGCCGACAAATTATGCCGGCGGCGGTTGTGGCTCGTTTACGCGATCTGTCCGAGAAGGGCTGGCAGCTGCCCGCGCTCACGGCGGCCATGACGCCGACTTACACACTGCCGAAACCGCAGCTTGCCGCCAAACAATTTTATTTCCGCAAAGAGTTTATTGACCCCGACGCGGCCCTGGCCGAAGCGACACAAGGGGGCGTGCGAACGCTCGCTATCTGGCGGACGCACCTGGTACCGGCAGCCAGGGTAGACGTGCCGGTGCGCCCGGTGATGCCCCTCAAAATTGGGCACATGGCCGGGATCATCGCCGCCGGTCTACTCAATAATCAGGTGTTGGCCAACGGCCGTGAACGCTACCTGCTCAAGGGACGCGCCTTCAAAGAAGAGGTGATTGAAGAAGAGGTGCAGGAAAAAGCGGCGGGGGTGCACGAAAAGACCACGACAACCACCGAACGGATTGTGACGGACATCACCACCATAGACGAGCAAGGGGAAATCGTCGCCCGCACTGGCGATGAGTTAGCCCGCTTCATGGGCGAATGGCTGCCCGTCCTCACCCAAAACGTAGCCGCCCATTACCCCCCGCGCTACACGTTTCAATATCATCAATGTCCGCAAGCCGACATTCTCAACCGGCTTAGCCTGACGCGCATCATCCCAAACCTGGGCTATGGGGGTCTGCTACCAGCACAGAAGCACGTGGCCGCGGCCCTCATTGAGCAGCTGCGGGTGTCTGATAATGCCTTGCTGGTGGGCGAGTGTGGCTGCGGTAAAACGACCATTGGCACGGCCGTTGCGGCCGGTCTGAATGCCCGACGCACCCTGGTTCTTTGCCCACCCCACCTGGTCGTCAAATGGAAACGGGAGGCCAAAACCGTCTGGCCTGAGTGCCAGCCTGTCATCTTGAAGACGGCCGGTCATGTCCGCGCCTGGTTTCAGCAGACCACAGAGTTGCCGCAAGTGGGCATTTTGTCCACATCACGGGCCAAGTTGGGTTCTGGTTGGGTCCACGCGTATGCCGCCTGGCAGCCAGGGCACAAAACCTGGAAAACGGTGGCGCCTGACGTGGATAAAGAAAGGCAGTCCCGGCTGGCCCAGAAGGCCCGGCAGCGCCAGTATGTGCGCTGTCCTCATTGCCACACGATCCAGACAGACAACGAATCGAATATCCTCTCCCCTGCCCTGTTTGAACAGAGCCGGAAGAGACAATTTTGTGTTGCCTGTCATGCCGCCCTGCACCAATTCCAGCGGCAGTTGGGCCAGCGGCAGCTGGCAAGTAATCAAAAGCACCGGGAGGGTTTTGGGGAGTATACACAACGTGAACGATGGATTCGCCAAAGGCTCCATTCCGCTTTCCCTGGGACAGAAATGGCGCCAAACGCTCATTCTCTTCCGCTGCCAGAAGGGTATGCGCGCTGGCCTCTGGCTGACCTTATCTTCCGCCATTACAAAGGGCAAATTGATCTGGCCATCTTTGATGAAATCCATGAACTCAAAGGGGAATCCACTGACCAGGGTTTTGCCCTGGCCCAACTCGTCTGTGCCAGCCGTAAGTCTCTAGGATTGACGGGCACTATTTTCGGCGGTAAGGCCAGCTCCCTTTTCCACCTGTTATACCGGCTGGCGCCAGACATGCGGCGGGCGTTTACAGACGGGGATGAAATCGGCCGTCAGCGTCTACGGCTCAAAAGCTGGCTGGAACAATATGGTGTGTTGCAGGAGATCGTCACGGCCGAGGTAGATGAAAGCGGCAAGCTCACGGGTAACGGCCGTTCCAAGAGTTACACCAAAGAACTGCCTGGTGTCAGCCCGGCCATGCTCCCCTGGCTGCTCAACCGGGCGGTATTTCTCTCGCTCATGGACATGGGTTTTGCCCTGCCAGCCTACGAAGAAATCCCCATCACGATTTCCATGACCGGTGAGCAGGCGGAGCAGTATGAAAGCCTGCGTGTCCAACTGAAAGAGGCATTGCAGCAGCGATTACAAGAAGGGGATCATCGCTTGCTGGGCGCGTACCTGGCCGCCTTGTTATATTGGCCGGACACACCCTGGCGGCCCGAACAGGTGGTAGACCCGGACAGCAAGTGGAAGTTGAAGCACGGCCTCGAACTGGACGCGGAAGAGATAGTCGCGTATGTGCCCGGCCTGAGTGAACACCTCATTTTTCCCAAAGAACAGGCCATTCTTGACCTGATACGCGCCGAAAAGGCGCATGGGCGTCGCTGTGTCCTCTACTGCCAACAAACGGGCATTCGGGACCTCACACCGCGCTGGTTGGCGCTATGCACCCGGCATGATATTCGGGCCGCCGTCCTCACCGCCGCGCCGGACAAGCGCGAAGAATGGGTGGAAAAGCAGGTCGCAGCGGGCATTGACGTCATCATTACCCATCCCAAGAAGGTACAAACTGGTCTGGATTTGCTCGCCTTCCCCACCCTCATCTGGATGGGCCAGGAATTTTCGGTTTACACGGTGCTGCAAGCTTCGCGTCGCTCCTGGCGCATCGGGCAGTCGCAACCGGTGAAAGTGTACTTTTTCCAATACCAGCACACCCTACAGGAAAGTGCCATGCGGCTCATTGCTGCCAAAGTGGCGGCCGCTATTCGGGTCAACGGGGATACCATCGAAGGAGGCTCTATTGCGACGCTGGATGAGAATGGGCGTGATATGATGGCGATTCTGGCCGATATTGCCATTCATGGCGAGCGTGTGGTCACTGATTTGCAGGATGCCTTTGCCCTGGCCAATCGGGAGATGCGCCAGGCGAATTGTTTTGTTGGTAACTATGCCTTCACGGCCGACATTACACCTGGCTCCGTTTCTGTCAGACAACGGCCGCGACCGGCACGGCCGTCTATCTTGTTGGGATAATAAAAACAGGCCCGTTGTGCTATACGAAGAGTCGGTTGGCGATTTCCCCTTCCCTACTTAACGAGACGGTGGTGGCATGTTGTCTCTGTAAGACCTTTCTGATGATAGGATGCTCATTAATTTACCAAAGCAGTTTGCTTTTCATTAGACGCCATTTATTAACTGTCACTTTTTTTGCTTCAGGACATTGACTGCCAGATCTCACATCGATGGGCTGGGCATGATGACCTTCACCTGATGGATTTCAAGACGACAATCAGACAGGTCGGGCGGGTTTGAGCGACCTCTCTAGGGTGAGGCTATCACGCTGTCAAAATGGTATTTTATTCTTGCCCGTCAGCTCCTTATACCATTCCGTGAGCCAATCCATGCATTCCTGGAAACGGGCAGCCGGCAGCAACTTATAGCTGACGATTTCATATCATCTGTACATTTCGCCATAAATGGCCGGATGCTCGTTGCGTTTTGTCTTTTTCCCATACTCAAAAGCCACCGCTTTTACTGCCTGGCTCAGCTGCATCGCCTGGCTTTGGCTGATAGTATGCGCCGGAGCCGCCAATTGGGACTCAATCGCTTCCAATCGCTGTTCATGGTCGTCCAGGCGAGATTTGAGCAAAATCTGATTCCGCGCCAGTTGCAACATGCTCTGGATCATTTTGTAGGCTTGCACCTCCGGTGTATCTTGTTGCAGTAAATCCTCAAAGAGTGGATCGGCCGTTAACCGTCCTTCTTGAAACGCTTCCCATAAGACTTTAGCCGCTTCACGCTGGAAATGTTTTAGCTTTGGCCGTATTTCTTCATTGACCCGATTTGTGTCCACACCGGCCAGCCAAAGGGGAACGGGGTCAACACTCAGCGCCCCCAACGGCTGGCGACCACCGGGGGTGATCATCATGATCCCCCCTTCATATCCTTCAAGTAAAATGTCATTTCGCTGGATACGCAGCACCTGGGCTCGCTGTGCCAAACCTAGAGCATCACACATATGCTTGATAGAAACATACACTTGTCCATCGCTGGTACGCACGGCCGTGACTGTATCCTCGTAAAGGATCACATCTTTTTGTTCAATGACAGTTAATTTATCGCTCATTTTTCCTCACATATTCCTGGTCTATCAAGCAGAAGGGGATGTATTAGCCCACCCCCTTGTAAGTCTTTCGCCAATGATAGCATGTTCGCCGATCAGGTAACGTTGAGTGGGCGCATCTTTGCCTGGAGCCTGACATATTTGCGCCACCGAGACGTACATCCTACCAGTATTACCTCGGACGACAAGCACCGGGGTGATCATCATGATCCCCCTTTTTCATCTCTCCACTCAACTGTTTGCATTTGACTTCACCTATTCTCAAAGTGTGCCAAACTGTACGAGGTTTTCGTACAGCTACCCTGCCTTATGCCCGTTCTTCATTAAGTCGGACATTATCTATTTATCTTGCTCCTCGTCGTAGTAACCGGCCGTCCTGCCACTTCTGGACGCAGGCCATGATCAGCAGGTCCTATTTACGGGGATAGGTGGTTTCGGCTGGCAGCACGTCGTGCAGCAGGCACATCGGCCATTCCTGCTTGATAAAATCAATGGAGGTAATCAGTCGGGGAAAATGCGACCAGTGATTGACGTAGATACTCCGGCTGCGACACAGATCTTTCATCAGGGCGCTGTCTACCACGTGGAAATCCAGGCCAAATTTATCCCACATCTGATCCCGCCAATGAATTTGCAGCACCGCCGGACAGACAATGAAGACGGCGCGGGTGTGATTGCGCACCAATAGCTCCAGCACCATCAGCACTGCTTCCCCCCTCCTGTCCAGACCCCCATCGTCGGCCACCAGCAGGCTGATGCGAGGCATCTGTACGGCCCACACCAGGGGATCAAGCTAGTAATCTTCAATTTCAATGCCGCTGTGGAAGGGAGCTAGCCGGGCGCGGGTACCGGCTGTGGCAATGGCTCCCCGCCGCACCGCATCCAGAAAGGCGTCCAGCCGTTGCGGCCTGTCAAAGCCGGTGGTGTCAGGCAGGTTTACTTTTTCGCTGATCTTGGCCCCCGGCCCTAACTCCCAGATCACTTGCAGAGTCTCCCCATGGCATCGTCCTGAATGGAGGTGAGGGTGAGCAAATGTTGGAAGCGATGCGCCAGGCTGAGCGGGGACAGAGGTAAATAGCTGGCCTGGGCTTCGGTGACGACATACGGCCGTTGCCGCACCGTCACGACCTGTCCTTGTTCGGGGATGGGGGTAGATGTCGGTGAAATCATGGGCAGTCCACAATGCTATTGACCATCAAGGCGTCCTGATACCTGGCAAAATATTGTGGATAGTCTAAGAGATATGGTGAGTGGCGCCAAAACGGCCGGTGCCAAAACGGCCATTTCTGGCGCATTCCGGTGCGGGTAGGAACGCCCGTTTCCGCTACTCTCGCCCCGAAGCCAACTGCTTCTGGTGGCTTCGGGGCGAGAGTAGTTGCCGTGCAATTACGACTGGAATCCTCCCCTTCCTTTGCCAACCTGATGACCTGCTGCCACGAATGTGCCTTGAATCAAATCAACGTTGGCCCGTAACCATACGGTTGATCTGCACCAGGCGCTCCATCCACCCACCCCATCATCTTGCCCCACCGCGGCGACAATCCGTGCCTCAAATGGCGGAGCCATGATTACAGTTTCCCGCTGGTGCACCCTGCTCTATCCTGCACCAGCAATGGCAAGAGAATGGCCTGCCATCAGGTATGGTGCCGATAGCCTGTTAGTGGCCGATCCAGAAGTCTATCCTCACCTGCTGGTGACCGACGCCAATAGCCAGGCAAAACCAGCTTGGGGTTACGGCTGCTCTGGGTTGGATTTTCTGTCTTTCCTGAAGCAGCCAAATAGCTATGCCATAATGCTCAAAATCCCGTCGATCATCTCCCGCTACTATGCGAAGCGATCTGAAGGTGATTTATTGTTCTGCCCATGCCAGTGTCAGCACCTGGTTGCGGCTGCTGGGCACTGGCCGATCAGCGTTGTTCCTACCCTGCTCATTACACAACCGGCCCAACAGCATGCCTTATTCGTTCTGTGTAATAAACAAAAGCGAGAGAATATGTCTCTCGCTTTTATCTGTCAGCTACTAGCCCTCCCGGTGAATGTCTGCCATCCTCTCTGCATTTTGGATGACTTCCCGTGTCGGTTTCGGGAAGCGACACTCCGGGCGCCGCATGGTTGCCAGGTCAGAAGCATACAAAGATTCGATCAGCGTGTCAATTTTGTGAGCGCATGGATCTACCTCACCCATCGTTGAGCCGGCAACGGAGAAAGGGAGTAAGCGTTGCTCCTTTTTCAAGTCGTTCAGGCTGAATTGTATGGCCAGGTTCGGCGGCTGGTCACTGACGGCCGTATACTTTGGGAAAAACCTGTCTCCTGCTCAGAATGGCAGGTTCTGATTGGTCAGCCGTTGGTACCAGGCATTGAGCCATTTCATGGCCTGCTCGTACTGGCTGGCCGGTAGTTCCCGGTAAGCCGAGATTTCAAAGTTGCGGTAAAGTTCTCCATAAACAGCGCCAAATTCGTTGCGACCGCTCTGTTTAGACACCTCAAAGCCGATGGCCCGCACCGCCTGGGAAATGCGGCTGGCCTGTTCACGGGTGATGAAGCGGTCCGGATCGCTCAACGTAGCTTCAATCGTTTCCAGCCGGTTGTTGTGGTCGGCCAGTACACGGCCAAAATTATCCATGCGTGCTTCCAACATGATTTGATTCTTCGCCAGCTTCACCATCGCCAGTGCCATCTGGTACGCCTCAACAGCGTCTTCACTGGCCTGTTGCAGCAGGAGATCAAAATCCGGATCAACTGTCAGGCGACCTTCCTGGAAGGCTTCATGCAATACCCGGTAGCACTCCCGTTGGTAACGAAGCACACGCTCGTGCAATTCTGGTTTAACCCGGTTTGCGCTCACCCCAAAGAGAAAGCCGTGGAGCATGTCCAGGGGCAGGCATTGCACTTCACGACCACCGCGCTGGCTTTCCGTGTTTATTACAAACACGGAAACCAACTCATCTTCCAGAACCGGATCCCGCCGTACACGCTGTAATTGGCTGGACCAGGCCAGCCCCAGCGATTCGCAGATGGGCCGTAATGGAACCACAATGCGACCATCGCGCAGTCTGACGGCCGTGATCTCATCATCGTAAAAAAGCACCGTCTTTTGCTCGACGGGCACCAAATCTTTTTCACTCATCTTGATTTCCCTTATTCTTTATCAACGAAATATGAAAATGAACCCCCTGCCCCTTTAAAAGATCTTATTCCGGGCATTGCTGTCGTAAAGAATCGCCTCGCGCTCTATCGTCTCCTCAAATTGCGGCCGTATGCCACGCTCGAAGAAAGCTCTGAGTCCTTCGGAAATGATCCAGCGTTCCGCATCGGCCAGGGAACGGAAGCCACCCAGGCGGGTCACGTCGCGGATCAGTTCCCGCCACTCGGGCGGGATTTTTACCGTGCGTGCCCAATATTGCCCCGTCAGCTTCATGGTGGCTTCTGTGGCCTCTTTCCGGCTGACCTGTTGTGTGGCCAGAGGGTTGACCCCGGCCAGTTGCGCCGCTTTCGTCTGGCGGCCACCGCTTTTATTTTTACCCTTGTTTTGCTGGTCTCGTTTCCCCAGTTCGTCAAATAAGTCAGACATAGCTTTACTCCTGCCGGTAGCGTTACCTAATGCCTAATGGAATGCTCCTTAGGCTACTTTGTTGACAAGCGCCATGTAAGCCTCAGCCACTTCACCTTCCGGATCCATCTCAAACATGGTCAGCCCATGGGCCGGCGCTTCGGCGATGGCCACCCGGTTCGGGATGGATGTAGATATGACCCGACGGCCGTAAGTGTCCATCAGCACCCTGGCCATCTGCTGTGTCAGTTTCAATTGGGACTGCACAAAGGTGGGCACGATAGCCGCAATGCGAATGTCAATGCCCTCGGCCTGTTCTTGCAGTATGTTTTGTGTATGCCGTCCAGCGCCGCGTGTACTCATGTAATCTAGCTTTACCGGCACGATGGCCGCGTCTGAGAAGCGGTACACGGCCCGATCCAGCGAATCCAAACTGGGCGGGCAATCGATGATGATGTAGCTAAACAGATCCTTAGCCGGTCCCAGATAGTATTCCAACGCCGTATCCGGGTCCAGGACTTCTGCGGCCCGGCCCATGGTCTGCTGCATGACAACGCCAATCGCGGCCTGCTGCTGCAGGAAGGCTTTTGCCTGCTTGAGTTCATCACTGGCCGGTAACACGTACAGGTTCTCCCGTCCGCGTGAGCCATCATGCGCGGCTGGCATAATGTTTTCACGCAGGCCACCCTGCCCCGTCAGAACGTAGCTGAGGCAACGGCCACCTGGGTCCAATCCTAAGGCAGCAGCGACATCTCCTTGTGGATCTAGATCCAATAACAACACACGCCCACTCCTTTTGGCTTCTTTGATGGCTAACCCATGCGCCAGGTGAATCGCTGTGGTCGTTTTCCCCACCCCACCCTTCCGGTTGGCTACCGCAAAAATTTTAGTCATCTTAATTCTCTCCCAGGGTATTATGTATGATAGTACACTATCAATACAC
>JAHBVI010000065.1 GCA_019637635.1 Anaerolineae bacterium | reverse complement strand
CCCCTCCACAAGATCTTGCGGTCGACAACCCGAGAAGCGCAAAACGTGAAACGTGGCCGGAGGGACATCACGTTTCAGGTGCGCAGATCAGTTTCAGACCGGGAATCTGTTCCAGAGCCGCCCTGGTTTTTAGCGCCGCTTTCAAGGTGCTTAAAGACAGGCGGGCATGTTCGCGGGCCAACGCTTCCGCCCGTGCCCCTTCTCGATTCTCAATCGCCTCCACAATGCCTTTATGTTGTTCCTGGGCTACGAAAAAAACGCGCCACGGCCGTCCCAACTCTAATTGGGCCATGACAAACGCATTGGCCGAAGCAAACGGAATCGCCGTAATACGGCGCAGCGCATGGTCAATGACAAAACTTTCCGTCAGCGCCACCAGTTGGTTATGGTACAGTTCATTCAAGTCATAATAACGTTTGATATCAGCGTTATCCAGTTCCGTTTTCTCCAGCAATTGATCAAACTGAATCAGACATTCTTTGATTTTGCTTAATGCCTGTGGATTGGCGCCCCGTTCGGCCGTTAGCCGCGCAGCCATGCCCTCCAGACTGCCCCGTGCTTCAATAGCATCCTCCACATCACGCACAGTAAACTGGCGCACGGCATAACCGCCCCCACTCATTTCTGCAAGCAAACCCTCCTCGGCCAGCCGGGTCAGTGCCGTGCGAATGGGCGTGCGCGACACACCCAACCGTTCTACCAGCGCCAGTTCCAGCAGGCGCTCGCCTGGTTCCAGTTCGCCATTCAGGATTTGTTCTTTCAATGCACTCAGGGCATTAGTGGCTTGTGACATCATTCCCTCAATCTATAACGTATTCGTCGTAACTTTTCAGGTGTGCCATTTACACCCTCACCCCAGCCCTCTCCCACAAGAGAGAGGGGGCCAATTCCTTCCCCCCTTTCAGGGGGAAGGTTATGATGGGGGTCAGCACGCCTGGATAGATACTATTCGTCACTATTTTAAGGGCGCGTTGTATACAATGAACACAGGAATTTGGCAAGCTTGCCCAACATTTCTTCTAATTTTGGCGAAATTATGGTCGTCAACTTGCAAAATATCATAAACGGTGTATACAATAGCGGCGGCTGCAAACGTAGCTTAATCTGATTGGCTTCCCGTGACATCCATCAGGTAACGGACGCCAAAAGTATACCCGACAACTCACTATAAGCATTGATTCCACAAAAAAGAGGAGGCACGGCCGTGTCATTCAGCTATGATTTGCTCATCATTGCCCATGATGATCCCTATCCTGCCTACCGATGGCTGCGAGACAATGATCCCGCCCACTACGCCGAAACGGCCGGCATTTGGGTGCTGACGCGCTTTGCCGATGTCTCTAACGCTTTTAGAGATTGGAAAACCTGGTCCTCGGGGCGGCGCGGCAATCTGATCAACGATCCCCCGGAACGGGTGGGCAAAACCCTGGGCACAACAGACCCCCCCCGGCACACCTTTGCCCGCGGCATCGTCAACAAAGCCTTCACGCCACAGACGGTAGCCCACCTCAAACCGAAAATCCAAACCCTGGCCAGAGAATTGAGCCAGACCGCGCGCGAGAAAGGCCGCTTTGATTTTGCCGCCGACATTTCGGCCCCGTTCAACGCCGCCATTCTGGGGGCGATGTTTGGCGTACCCGACGAAGATTTTATCCGCATCCGACGTTGGCTGGATGATTTCTTTTTGCGCGAGGAAGCCAAAGCCGGCGAAGAACCAAAACACAAAATTGCCATGCGCCACCTGACCGAATACGTCAACACGCTGGCCGAAGCGCGGCTGGCCACGCCCCAGGATGATTTGCTGACGGCCATGCTCCAGGCGGAGGAAGGGGGGCAGCGGCTGGACACGCATACGGTGGTTGTGACCACCATGACCTTTCTGACGGCCGGGTTTGAATCCACCAACAACCTCTTTACCAACCTGGCGCACGCCCTGGCTAAACATCCCCATGTCTTTGCCGAAGTGAAAGCCAACCCTGACCTGATTCCGGCCTTTGTGGAAGAAGGGATGCGCTGGGATGCAGCAGCGCAGGGGTTTGTGCGCACCCCCACGCAAGATATTGAACTTCATGGCAACGTGATTCCTGAGAATTCCCAGGTGCTGCTGCACATCGGTTCCGCCAACCGGGATGAACGGCAGTTTGCCCATGCCGACATTTTTGACATCCATCGGGAAAAGCTGCGCCACCTGGGCATGGGGCAGGGCATTCACTTTTGCGTGGGCGCGCCGCTGGGCCGGGAGATGGCCTACGTGATCTTTGCCGAACTGCTGGCGGCCAGCGATACCTGGCAGGTGGATTTCACCGGCGCGGAGCGGGTCAAAACACCCGACTTCCGGGGATTCTCTAAGTTACCCCTGACAATTGTGAACTGAGATGAACTTCACGGCCGTTAACCAAACCACCCTCCATTATTCATCCGCCGGAAACCCGGACGGGTTCCCGCTTGTGTTTATCAACTCTTTAGGCACCGACCTGCGCATCTGGGATGGGGTGGCGCCCCATTTCACAGACCGTCACAGGGTCATCCGCTACGACAAACGGGGGCATGGCCTGTCAGACTGCCCACCGGGACCCTATACGATCCGGGATCACGCCACTGACCTGGCCGGGCTGTTGGATCATCTGGCCGTAAGGCAGGTCATTTTGGTAGGCATCTCGGTGGGCGGGATGATTGCTATGGATTTTGCCGCGGCCTGGCCGGAACGGGTGCAGGCGTTGGTGTTGTGTGATACAGGGGTGAAAATTGGCACGGCCGTACTTTGGAACGAACGCATTGCCACTCTGCGACAACATGGCATGGCTGCCTTAAGCGAAGCCATCCTGGCCCGCTGGTTCTCGTCCGCCTTTGCCACAGATAACCCGGCCGCCTATCGCGGTTATGCCAACATGCTCACCCGTATGCCCGTCGCCGGCTACATCGCCACTTGTGAAGCCATCCGTGACGCCGATTTAACGGCCGTCGCTGGCGTCATTGCCGCACCCACCCTGGCCTTGTGTGGCGCCGAAGACTTAGCCACCCCGCCTGATCTCGTGCGTGACCTGTGTCATCACATTCCCCACGCCAATTATCGGGAAATTCCCCACGCGGCCCATCTGCCCTGCATCGAACAGCCGGACGTGATGGCCGCCCACATTGCCCAATTTTTAGCTGAGTAGTGCCAGGCACAGGGCAGAACGGTTCTGGTCAACCGAAACAGAAATACCCTGTGCCTGGCACTTCCAGGAAAACTATGAGCGAAAACAGGTTTGAAACAGGTATGAAGACCCGGCGGGCGGTGTTGGGAGACGCCCACGTGGACCGCGCCGAAGCCAACAAGACGGCGTTTGACGCAGATTTCCAGCAATTTATCACCGAAACGGCCTGGGGCGCGGTCTGGTCGCGGCCAGGATTGGAGCGGAAAACACGCCACCTGCTGACCATCATCATCCTGGCCGCGTTGGGCAAAGAACACGAACTGGCTATGCACATCCGGGCCACGCCCAATACCGGCGTCACACCCGATGAACTGAAAGAGGCGCTGCTGCACGTGGCTATTTATGCCGGCATCCCGGCGGCGAACACGGCCGTGACCATTGCCAAACAGGTGTATGCCGAACTTGAGGAATAATGGTTGGTGGCCGGTACGAACCACCAGCCACGAATGGAGAAGTTAGAATGACAAAACTGGCAACTTACCATCCACTGGATTGGGCAGTACAGCCCCCGTATCTGTACCCGCCTTATGCCTCAACGGTCAAGCGGTCGCCATCCCGCCCCTTAATGCCGCTGGCGCAGTCGCTGTCGGAATTGACCGGGCCGGTGTACGGCCGTGATGAAATCCACCCCCTGGACAATGACCTGACCCAAAACTCGGTCAAAACCGGCGAACCGCTGGGCGAACGGATTATCGTCACCGGGCGACTGCTAGATGATTGGGGTAAACCTGTTCCCCATGCTCTGATCGAAGTCTGGCAGGCCAACGCAACCGGCCGTTACATGCACAAAGAAGACCAACACGATGCGCCGCTGGATCCCAATTTTAGCGGCTTCGGCCGTATCCTCACCAATAAAGACGGCGTTTACCGCTTCACCACCATCCGCCCAGGGGCGTACCCCTGGCGCAATCACCTCAACGCCTGGCGGCCGTCGCACATTCACTTTTCCGTTTGTGGCGTCAATTTTATGCAGCGGCTGGTGACACAAATGTACTTTCCCGGCGATCCCCTGCTGCCGCTCGATCCCATCTACAACGGCATCCCCGACGAAGCGGCGCGCCAGAGTCTCGTCTCCATCTACGATCACGACGTTACCCAACCGGAATGGGCGTTGGGTTTCCGCTTTGACATCATCGTCTGCGGCCCGCGCCAGACGCCTTTCGAGTAGTGCCCGGCACGCGGCATCAAGACACTGTTTGATCAGAGCCGTTCGCCCCGTGCCTGGCACTGCCCATTCGATTTACGAGGAACAACCAATGATAAAACAAACAGCAAGCCAGACGGTAGGCCCTTATCTTCACATCGGCCTGATTGATAACAAGAACATGGTGCAAAACAACCTGGTGCAGGAGCAAACAGCGGGGAAGCGGATCCACATCACCGGCCGGGTGCTGGATGGTGATGGGCAGCCGATTCCCGACGCGATGGTGGAAATCTGGCAGCCAGATGCCAACGGCATCTACAACCATCCTGCCGATCCGCTGCACACGCAGGCGGATTCCCATTTTCGCGGTTTTGGTAGATCAGATACCCGCAAAGAAGGGGTGTACGAATTCCAGACGATCAAACCCGGTGGCCGTGATGGGCAGGCGCCATACATCAACGCCCGCGTCTTTGCGCGCGGCATGTTAATCCACACCCTGACCCGCATCTATTTTGCGGATGAACCGGGCAATACGGCTGATCCCGTGCTGAACGCGGTGGACGGTAACCGGCGGCACACGCTCATCGCCGCCGTCGCCGCATCCGGCGACGCCCTCACTTACCACTTTGACATTCATTTGCAGGGTGAGAAAGAAACAGTCTTTTTTGATCCAGAATAAGTGTAGGGCGATTTTTGAAAATGGCCCTACAGTGAGGAGGCTCAATCATGTCAAGAATAAATCCCCCTTTTCGCGCCGATCATGTTGGTAGTTTGTTGCGGCCCGCGCCGCTGTTGGCCATGCGGGCCAGGTATCACAATGGCGAAATTACGCAGGCGGAACTGCGTGCGGCCGAAGACGAAGCGATTCGGGACGCGGTGCGGAAGGAAGAGGCCGTGGGGCTGCAAAGCATCACCGATGGCGAATTCCGCCGCACCTATTTTCACCTGGACTTTTTAGAGCAGGTGGGCGGCGTGACCGTCAGCGGCGCGATTGCCGCCAACCCGGACGCCAAACCGGCCAAAAATGGCTTCACGCCGCCACGCCTGACCGTGACAGGCAAACTGCGCCATACGAAGAATATCCAGGTTGATGATTTTTTGTACCTGAAATCGGTGGTGAATAAAACGCCGAAAGTCTCGATTCCCTCGCCGACGATGGTTCATTTTCGCGGCGGGCGGGCGGCCGTTGATATTGACGCCTACCCGGATATGGACGAATTTTTTGAAGACCTGGCGCAGGTTTACCGCGAAGAAATTCAGGCGCTTTATGCCGCCGGCTGCCGCTACATTCAGCTAGACGATACCAACCTGGCTTATTTGTGTGATCCCAAAATGCGCCAGGGGGCGTTAGAGCGGGGTGATGACCCCGACGAACTGCCCCGGACGTATGCGGCCCTGATCAATGCGGTGATTGACGGCCGTCCCCCCGACCTGACCATTGGCGTCCACCTTTGCCGGGGCAACTTCCGCAGCACGTGGTTTGCCCAGGGTGGGTATGAGCCGGTGGCCGAGGTGCTGTTTAACGACTTGAACGTGGACGCCTTTTTCCTGGAATATGACGACGAACGCTCCGGCGACTTTTCACCGCTGCGTTTTGTGCCGCCCAACAAGACAGTGGTATTAGGTGTCGTCACCTCCAAAACCGGCGATCTGGAAGCCAAAGATTTTGTCATCCAGCGCATCAAAGAAGCGGCCAACTACATGCCGCTGGAAAATATGTGCCTCAGCCCGCAGTGTGGTTTTTCCAGCACGGTGCATGGCAACGAACTCACCGAAGAGGCCCAATGGGCCAAGCTGGAGATGATCGTCAACGTGGCCCGCGACGTGTGGGGAGATTAGGCTTGGGTGATGACCATTTCACCGCTGGACTCGCCCCAGTTTGCCCCGCTGTTTAGCGATGCGGAAGTGGCCGAGCAATTTTCGGACGCCCGCTTTGTGCGGGCGATGCTGGACGTGGAGGCGGCGTTGGCGGCGGTGCAGGGCCGGTCAGGGGTCATTCCCGCCGGCGCCGCGGCGCAGATTGTGACCGGCGCGGCGGCGCTGCACGTGGATTTGGACCAGATGCGGGCGGGGATGGAAAAGGCGGGCGTACCGGTAATCGAACTGGTACGCCAGCTACGGGCGCAGGTAGGGGAACAAGCGGCCGATTACGTGCATTGGGGAGCGACATCGCAGGACATCGTAGATACGGCGCGGGTGCTGCAAATCCGGGCGGCGCTGGCAGTGTTGGAGCGGCGGCTGGGCGCGGTCGCGGCCAACCTGGCCCGGCTGGCCGACCAGCACCGGTACACGTTGATGGCCGGGCGCACCCATTCCCAGCAGGCGCTACCGATTCCATTTGGGCTGAAAGTGGCTAACTGGCTGGCCCCTTTGCTGCGCCACCGGCAGCGGTTAGGCGAGCTAAAGCCACGTTTGCTGGTGGTACAGTTGGGCGGAGCGGCGGGCACATTGGCGGCGTTGGGAGAGGGGGGCACGGCCGTGCAAGCCGACCTGGCCGCCGAACTCAACCTGGACATGCCCTTGACCCCCTGGCACACGCAGCGAGACAATCTGGCCGAATTCGCCGGCTGGCTCTCCCTGGTCAGCGGCAGTCTGGCCAAGATGGCCCAGGACGTCATTTTGCTGGCGCAGTCGGAGGTGGGCGAAGTGCGGGAAACGGCCGATACCTCCCGCGGCGGCTCTAGTACCATGCCCCAAAAAAGCAACCCCATCGTCAGCGAAGTCATCATCGCGGCAGCCCGCACCAATGCCTCGCTGCTGGCGAACATGCACCAGGCATTAGTGCAAGAACATGAACGGGCCACACATGGCTGGCAAATGGAGTGGTTGACGCTGCCGCAGATGGTGGGGTTAACGGCCGTAGCCCTGCAAAAAGCCCATTTCCTGAGCGAAAACCTGGTCGTCAACGAAGCCCGAATGCGCGAAAACGTGACCACCTCTAACGGCCTGATGCTGGCCGAGGCGATCACCTTTGCCCTGGCCCCGGCCTTTATGAGCCGCGCCGCCGCCAAACAGTTGGTGCAGGCTGCCTGCCAGGTAGCCCGGCAAGAGAATCGGCATCTCGTTGACGTAGTGCAGGCGCAAACAGACGCCCCGCTTGACTGGTCGGCGCTGCGCGATGAGGTGGCCTATTTTGGCGCGGCCGATGCCTTCATCAATCGCGTGTTAGCGTTTTATCAGGAGTGACCGGAGGCACCCCACAAGCGACCGGTTAATTCCACAATGGCCTGACGCAGCTGGCGAGTAATTGGAGAATCAGGTAATTGAGTGATTAGGAGACTAAGAGATTAGGAGATCGCCAATCTCTTAATCTCTTAGTCTCCTAATCTCAGATAGGAAGTTGTTTTTAGACGCTTACATAATCTCCAAAAGGATTAACACAATGGCGGCAAATGAATATCAATTTACCACCCATTGGCGAGTGCAAAGTACGTGTGAGGAGATCAGTGAGGTTCTGGGGGATGCGCCGGACTTGGTGCGGTGGTGGCCGGCGGTGTATCTGGATGTGCAGGAGTTGGAACCGGGCGACCCGGAAACGGGCGTGGGTAAGGTGATCAGTCTATATACCAAAGGGTGGCTGCCATACACCTTGCGCTGGCGGTTTCGGGTAACGGAGAACCGACGGCCGTATGGCTTTAGCCTGGAAGCGTGGGGGGATTTTGTGGGGCGGGGTGTCTGGACATTTGCCCAGGATGGCGGCTGGGTGAATATCACTTACGACTGGCGCATTGCCGCCGAAAAGCCAATGCTACGCACTCTCTCCTTTCTGATGAAGCCGATTTTTTCGGCCAACCACCAGTGGGCCATGAAAAAAGGGGAGGAGAGCTTAAAACTGGAATTGCAGCGCCGCCATGCCCAGACGGACGAGGAGCGCACGGCCGTGCCCGCCCCACCTGGTCGGACCTTTGCGCGTTGAGCGGGGATAGACCTGGCACTATGGTACTAATTTTCACAAACAGGTGGGTTTTTAATTTTCATCGTAACCTTGCCTGCCTATAAATGGGGTCGGGTCTTCAAGAACCTGGAACAGGGGTCAGGCCGGACACACTGTATTAACATCCTAACCACGTTCAGGCATCATCATCCAATTTTTGCCCCATCGCAGCCACATTGCGACCTCATTGCAGCCACATTACGGCCTCATCGCTACCCCATCGCCACTTCATCGCTGCCCCATCGCCACCTCATCGCTGCCCTGTCTGAGCATGACCCCCCAGAAAAAGAGCTTAGGTGCAAATCGTCTCTCACATCCAACCGGCGCCTAGGCTCTTTTTTTGTTTCCCCGGAAAACTGCCACCAATGACACAAATTGCCCAAATTTGGCCTGATTGTTTTATTTGGCATCTTCTTTAGCCGGTTGCAAATGGTCGAGCAGCGCCCGCAGCCCCAGCAGATAACTGCGCCAGCCAAAGCCGGCAATTTGCCCCACACAAACAGGAGCAATGTGCGAATGATGCCGGAATGACTCGCGGGCGTGGATATTGGAGAGATGAACTTCCACGGCCGGCAGCCCCACCCCGGCAATGGCGTCACGGATGGCGATGCTGGTGTGGGTGTAAGCGCCGGGGTTAATGAGAATACCCTGCGCCCATTCTCTGGCCTGGTGAATGGCGTCAATCAAGGCTCCCTCGTGGTTGGATTGGATAAATTGCAGGCTGGTATTTTCCTGCTCCGCCAGCATTGTCAGTTGTTGGTTGATGTCTTGCAAGGTATGACGGCCGTAAACTTCTGGCTGACGTGTCCCTAACAGATTAAGATTAGGGCCGTGAATGACAAGTATGTTGGGCATGGGTCTCTACCTCCGTACCGTAGAGCGATTTGGCAAATCGCCCTACATTTTGCAGGAGATTAGGTGAAAATGGGTTTACGCGCAAACATTAGCAGACGGGAATGGGTGTGGGCGGTGTTGGCGGCGGGGGTCACGGCCGTACTCACCCTATTGCCCTATTGGTTAGGCGCTGTTACTGCCCCAGACGGCCGTGTCTACATGCACCTGATCATGAACCCCGAAGATTCGCTCACATACTGGGCCAAAATGTGGCAGGGGGCGCAGGGGGCCTGGCTTTACACCATCCCTTTTACGCCAGAGCCACATCCCGGCGCGGCCATCGGCGTGTTTTACGTCTGGTTGGGGCAGGTAGCCAGAGCGACGGGGTTGTCATTAACGGCCGTGTGGCATATTTCCCGTGTGTTGGCGGCGTTTGGGTTGTTTGTGACCATTTTTGGGTTTACGGCCGTGTTCCTGCCCCACCGCCTCACCCGTTGGACCGCCTACTTGCTGGCGCTGTTTGGCTCTGGGTTAGGCTGGCTGCTGTTTATGGTTGGGCAACCGTATTGGCTAGACGCCTTCCCGCTTGATTTCAAAGACCCCGGCGCGCACATCTTTTTCACCGGTCTCACCTATCCCCACATTGCCCTGGGCACGGCGCTCATTTTGTTTGACATGCTGGCGCTCAAAAGCATTGGCGATCAGGCGTTGGCCGGGCCGGCAGCAAATCGCCGGATATGGCTGATTGCCACTCTGGCTGGATTGGGCAATTTGTTGTTGGGAATTGCCTATCCTTTTTTGCTGTACATTGTGGCGGTCACGGCCGTACTCTATTTCCTGTACCTTTTATTCAAATTGCGGGCCATGCTCTGGCAAGCTGGCTTCCAAACCGCTCTCTTATTTCTAATTCCTGCGCCACTCTACCTCTACTTTTTTTATGTATGGCAGACCAACGACATTTTCCGTATCTGGGATGCACAGGCGGGCACGCCTTCCCCACCCTGGCCTCATTATCTGGTGGGCTTTGGCGTCATGCTGGTGTTGGCGGGGCTGGTGGTCTGGAAACGGCCGTCCAGCCGCCCCCATTTTGCCATCTTGTGGTGTTGGATTGGCGCGGTGGCCTTGTTGATTTATGCCCCGCTCGGCCCGCAGCGCCGCTTTATCCAGGGGGTACACGTGGCCTTTGCTATCCTGGCGGCCGCCGGGCTGGTAGAGGTGGCGCTGCCTCGTCTGCAACAAACCCGCTTCTGGCAGCGGCTGGTCGCCAATCCCCGTTACACCACGCCCAAACTCAGCCAGTTTATCGTCGCCCTGTTCCTGCTGCTGATGAGCCTCTCCAACATCCTGCTGCTGGCCGATGTCTCCCGGATTGCGGCGCTGACGCAGCCTGATCCCTTCTTCCGCCCGGCCGATGAATTAGCGGCAGTTGAATGGCTGCGGGCACAAGAAGACGGCCGTGCCGTCATCCTGGGTGATTACCAGACCGGTAATCTGGTAGCGGCTTACACCGGCCATCCGATGATGTTAGGCCATTGGGCAGAGACGGCAGATTATGAGGGCAAGGTCACGGCCGTCGCCCAATTCTTCGACGCCGCCACCCCCGACGACGAGCGGCAGGCCCTCCTCCAACAATTCAACGTTCGCTACCTCTGGTTTGGCCCCCGCGAACAAGCATTGGGCCAGTTTCAGCCAGACATCGTTCCCTACCTGACGGCCGTTTACCAAAACAACACCATCACCCTCTACGCCATCACCGCTAATTGATGCTATACTCGATGCGCTTGATTCTTGGACGAAATTCATAATTCATCCTTCATACTTCATAATTTCTTAGGAGGGAAAATGTCCCAAACAGATGCACTCACCGCTTTACAGGCCCAGGTTGGGCAAGAAGTTCACGTCAGCGATTGGCTGACCATTACCCAGGAAATGGTCAACACTTTTGCCGACGCTACCCTGGATCACCAGTGGATTCACGTGGGCGTGGCCCGCGCCAACGCCGAATCCCCCTTTGGCGGCCCCATCGCCCACGGCTTCCTCACACTCTCTCTCATCCCCTACCTCACCGGCGAAGTAGACCCGGACAAACCGCGTTATGAGGGCCTCAAAATGGGCATCAACTACGGCGTCAACAAAGTCCGCTTCCCCCATCCCGTGCCCGTGGGTTCGCGGGTGCGGGCACATGTGACGCTGCAAAGTGTGGAAGAAGCCAAAGGCGCGCTGCAACTGGTCAACGTCATCACCATTGAAATTGAAGGGGTGAATAAACCAGGCTGCGTGGCGGAGATGGTGTCGTTACTTTACTTCTAGGAAGAGCAGTGCCAGGCACAGGGCGCAATACCTGGGAATGACCAGATGGTTTTGCCCTGTGCCTGGCACTTCCAAACGCACGATGAAAATTGAACAAATAGACCTCTACGCCATCTCCATGCCCCTGGTCAGCCCGTTTAAGACCAGCTTTGGTACGCAGCAGCAGCGCGACTGCCTGATTCTGGCGCTGCACAGCGAAGGGCTGACCGGTTGGGGTGAATGCGTGGCTACCAACGACCCCGGTTACAGTTACGAAACGGCCGTGACCGCCTGGCACATCTTGTCGGACTTCCTCATCACGGCCGTGTTGGGGCAGGATTTACAGGAGCCGGAGCAAATGCGTGACTGGCTGCGCCACGTGCGCGGCCATCCGCTGGCTAAAGCCACGCTAGATCAGGCCGCCTGGGATTTGATCGCCCAACGAGACGGCCTCTCTTTTGCCCAAAAATTGGCCGCCCCATACCCAGAGGGATCACGCAGCCGCGTGGAAGTGGGCGTCAGCATTGGGATGCAGCCTACAATGGCGCAAACGATGGACGTGATTGCCCGGCATTTGGGAGAGGGCTACGGCCGTATCAAACTCAAAATCCAGCCCGGCCACGACCTGGAACTGGCCCGCCTGGCCCGGCAAACCTTCCCCCACACCCGCATCATGCTAGACGCCAACTCCGCCTACACCCTGGCCGACGCCCCCCTATTCCAGCAAATGGATGGCCTGAACCTGCTAATGATTGAGCAGCCATTGGGCTACGAAGATATTTACCAGCACAGCAAATTGCATCCGCAAATCAAAAGCCCGCTTTGCCTGGATGAATCCATCCATTCGACGGCCGACGCCCAATTTGCCATTGAGATCAACGCCTGCGACATTATCAACATCAAACCCTCCCGCGTGGGTGGCTGGACGACGGCGCGGGAAATTCACGACCTGTGCCGGGCGGCGGGCATCGGCATTTGGGTGGGCGGCATGTTAGAGACGGGCATTGGCCGGGCGGCGCAGTTGGCGCTGGCGGCGCTGCCGGGCATCTCCCTGCCCGGCGACATTTCCGCCACCAGTCGCTATTACCACCAGGACATTGCCACCCACTTTTTTCTGAACGCCGCAGACAGCACCATCACCGTGCCCACCGGCCCTGGTTTAGGCATTGAAGTGGATAAGGATAGGCTGACGACCGTGACCCAACAGAGAAAAACGTTCAAGAAATGATCAATTGTCAATTGTTAATTCTCTACTTTCCGCTAAATTTATTGACATAAATTGCCAATCGAATGAAGCCTGTATCATTTAGATGCAGGCATCTGCAACATAGAACCTTAAAAATGTGACAAAAACAAGCTGTTTTCAAGTCGAAACGGCAGCAACAGCCTGTTTTGACCGCCGATGAGCCAAAATCCCTTTGGGCAAGTGGTTGGTCACCGAGGCTTTTGGGCGAAGTTCCGTGGGCAAGGGGTAACTTTGCGGAAAAGGCAGCCCGGCCAACGCCCGACGAAAGCGACCAGGGGTGGGTTCAGGCTTTCGGTCCCAAAAACCGGTGGACATGGTGGGGTGAAGAGCGGCCAAACCGGTGAGGATTGAACCGGCCAAAATGACCAGTTCAGGTAAACGGTGGCGGGTCTCGGCCGCAAAAACAAACTGACGATGCGCCCCGACCATTTGTTTACCAGCCAAAGGAAGTTGCTCAACCGGCCAGCGGTCTGTATAAAGCGCATGAGCCGTTGACGCTTTCAATTTGACATTCGTCGCCACAAGCAACGGATTCTCGTAGCGGGGGTCGCTGATGGCATAAACATCAAAGAGGTCAGCTTTAGGATCAGGCTCGACATCAGGGCGTACCAGGTCATACCATACCTGAACCGTAATGGTCTCGCCGGTTTCTATTGTCCAGCTAAACGTGGCATCGGGGTCAGAGGCAGCGATTTTCTTCCCCTTGTGCTGGCGGGCCAGAGGACGGACAAGGTCGCCCTTGGTAGGCGGCTTGCCCTTCTTGCCCGTTGTGTCCCGCAGATAGTTGCGTCGGGCGGTGAAGTTCTTGGCTAATCGCAGGAGAAAGCGGGGTACTTGGGCTTCTTGGCACCCTTTGATTTTAAAGCCCGCATCGACCACCATGATGTCTGCTGCCTTCAGGGTACGACGCACCTGGTTGAGTAACTCTTTTTTGAGCGCGGCTTCGCTCGGGTCTTTAGGGTCAACCCGTAGAATAGAACAAGGCAAGGCAATGCGTTTGTCCGCCACCTCGCCAATCCGGGCGACCAGGCCAAGAATAACAGCAGGTAAGGCTTTCTCGGCGATGCTGTGATAATACTTGGATTGCAACCCTTGCAGTTTGGGCCGCCAGAAGGGTGTGGTATCAACGGCCACTGCCCCATACCCCTCATAAGAACGCGGCTGCCAGCTTTGCTGCTCTTCCATGTATTGGTTCCAGGCAACCATGAGTTCGCCAATTTGCCACATACCGCTATGAAAGGCTTTCCAGGATCGACGAACGGCCTGTTCTCCAATGCCTGTTGATTGCAGCGCAGGGAAAATAGCACCTCTATGGGGCAAAAGCGAACCATTAATGAGCATCCAGAGAAAATGAAGCATGGCTAAATTTGTACCGACGTATAAGCCAGATACAATTGATGTTAGGGCCGACATGGTTGGTTCGACTACTGGTGGCATGTTTTTGGTTTCCTTTGTGATGAAAGGTTTTTTCCACTAACATGCCACCATTTCTGTTTTTTGTCACATACCAGTTAGCGGAAAGTAGAGTAATTGACAATTGACAATTATCGAAGGTTTCCATGTTTGCAGACAAAACCATCGCCTTCATCGGCAGCGGCATTATGGGCGAAGCCATGATTCGCGGGCTGCTCACCAAAAACAGCATCGCGCCTGACAAAATTATCGCCTCTGACCCCTGGCAGCCGCGCCTGGAACAGTTGAAAGCGCAATACGCCATTCAAACGACCAAAGACAACCGGGAAGCGGCCGAAGCCGGGCAAATTATCGTGCTTTCCATCAAGCCGCAATCCGTCCCCCTGGTGCTGCCGGAAATTCGCGGCCATTTGCGCAGCCGCGATTTACTGCTCTCCATCATTGCCGGTGTGCCCATCCGCAAACTGGCCGATGGCGCGGCCCACGCGGCTGTGGTGCGCTCCATGCCCAATACTCCGGCCCAAATCGGCCAGGGCATCACCGTCTGGACAGCCACCCGCGAAGTGACCGATGAACACAAAGGGCAGGCGCGGGAAATCCTCGGCTCGTTGGGCAAAGAGATATTTGTAGATGAAGAAGAGTATCTGGATATGGCGACGGCGCTCAGCGGCTCTGGCCCCGGTTACATCTTTTTGTTTATGGAGGCGCTGATTGACGCCGGCGTCCACATGGGCTTTTCGCGGCGGGTAGCCGAAGAACTGGTTTTCCAAACCATTCTCGGCTCGGTGGAATATGCCGCCCAATCGGGCAAACATGTGGCCGAACTACGCAACCAGGTCACATCCCCCGGCGGCACGACGGCGGCGGCGCTGTACCACATGGAAAAAGGCGGCCTGCGCACCGTCATCAGCCGGGGCATCTGGGCCGCCTACCAACGTTCAATTGAATTAGGCCGGGGGAAGCCGGATAAGGGGCCGGAGTTGTAGTTTGAAGTCCGAAATCGGACTTCAAACTACAACTGCATCATCGCTTCTTCATGCCAGCGGGAGACCATGTTCATGCCGATGAAGGGGCCGAGCCAGCCACAGGGCATGACGAGCAAGGCCAGCCAGCCGATGGGGCCGCTTTGCAGGTAACGCTGGGGGGCCAGTAGGGCATCGCTGGCGTCTACACCGGCAGCGATGGTGAGCTGCACAAAGAGGGATTGGGTGACTAACAAGACGAGGAGGGTGATGATGGTCACGGCCGTGCGTTCGCCCCAACTTTGTAACCGCCACAAACTCAAACCAATGATGATGACCAAAGACCAGAATGTCATGTACAAAAATGGCATGTCGCACCTCCTAGAGAATTAGGAATTATGAAGGATGAGGGGTGAGTGTCCGTAGATGGTAACAGGATAAGGGAGGGGGCGATGATTTTCTTGACGGGGTGGCTACGGCCGTTTCACGTTTGCCCCACCATCCTCATGCCTGCCAGACGTTGCCGGCCTGCATTTTGTTCCCGTTCTGCGAAACGGTGCTATAGTTCAAATAAAACATAATGAGGTGCAACGAACTTGGGAAGTGCGTCGCGCCTCAAGAAAAGGAGAAACAATATGCTCAATATAGGTGATATGGCCCCTGATTTTGAACTACTCAACGACGAAGGCAACCCGGTGAAACTATCCGATTACCAGGGACAACAGGTGGTCTTATTCTTTTACCCCAAAGCGGACACACCCGGCTGCACCAAACAGGCGTGTGGCTTCCGCGATAATTATCCGATTATTGAAGCGGCGGGCGCGACTATTTTTGGCCTCAGCCCGGACAAACCCAAAGACCTGGCCAGGTGGCGGACCAAGATGGGCTTCCCCTATCATCTGTTGGCCGACCCGGACCATGTGGTGGCCGACGCTTATGACGTGTGGGGCGAAAAATCATTCATGGGCAAGCAGTACATGGGCATTATTCGCAGCCATTTTGTGGTGGGGCCAGACGGCCGTATAGCCGACATCCAGTACAACGTCAAACCCGAAGACAGCGTGTCCAGAGCGTTGGATTTTATAAATAGAGATTGAGAGATTGGGAGATTGAGAGATTGGCGATTGAATCTCCAATCGCTAATCTCTAATCTCCCCTAACGAACCACAATCCATTCGGGTAATACGAATCGGTCATCGGCCAGGGGAGCGCCATTTTCGTCTACGGCCGTCGCCCGCACAATCGTCCCATCGGCCAACCGCGCATAAAAGCCCACCGCCAGTTGATAGTCGCCAGGGGGCACGGCCGTCAGGTCTAGCGAGACTGCATCCACCACCACCTCACCCGCCGTCCACTGGCTGGTGGGATACGTGCCAAAACGGGGCAGATTATCGTCTTGGGCCAGCGGCGGCTGGTTGCTGCTGGCCGGAATCAGATGCACAAAGCGGGTATAGTCTGTTTGCCCTGGAGCGAGCGCCTGCCAGACCAGGGACACTTCCAGCGCGGATGCTGTTTGCTGGTGGGTATAACCGCGCAGGGCAATCTGGTCATTGAACACGGCCGTTGCCGTCTCCATCTCCCCCGGTAAAGCAAACAGCGGCTCATTAGGCTGGAAGCGCCATGTGCCACCGCTGCTCGGCCATAGCTCCCCCAGGCGGCGCGTCAGCACCGGCTGGTGCGGGGCACTGACGTCATACAATTGCACCATCAGCACATAGGGAAATTCATGCGCGCCCGGCGACAGCAGCAGCGCCTGCCAGTCGTGTACCCATTCCCCGGACGGCCACAAACTGCCGGGCAAAAAGCCATAACCGGGCTGCCGATCGGCCAGTTGTAAAAATTGCCCTCTGGCATCCGTGACGCGCAAAGCCACGTTGTAGTTGTGGGTCAGCGGCACGGCCGTGCGCCAGGCAAGATAGATGTCTAACACGTTGGGGGCGCGGGACAGCACGGCCGTCGCCCGCACATCCAGCGCCGGGACATGCTGCACGGCGGGGGCATGGTTGATCAGGCGCAACGGCCGTAAAAACAAATCCCCCCGTTTTTCCCCCGATGGTGTCAGCGGACGGCCGTCGGCCAATGCCAATTGCGGCACGACCAGGCCCGGCGGCGCATCCGGCGGAACGGGCAGGTTAAACGTAGCCCGCCCATCCTGGATTAGCTGTGTGTGTTCCGCGACAATCGGCGGCGAGGGGTTGTTTACCCGGTTGGCGGCGGGCGTCACCAGGCGCACGGTGAGCGGCAGTGAGTCGGCGTTGTCCCAATTTGTATGAATGGTCAGGGTATCACCCGTGCTCATCATATCGGCGCTGTATTCGTAACTTTTTAATACAGCAGCGTTTGAATAGTCCACCCCCTCCGAAGCGTGATGCAGATAGGCCATTTGGGCAAAGTCCCAGTTCAAGCTGTCATTTGCCAGTTCCGGCTGCGGCCAGAGACGGGCGATCAAGAACAGCAAGAACAACCCCAATCCGGCCAGCAACGCCTGCCGGCCAATGCGCCCCCTGTTGGCTATACGCAGAATTGGCGGGGCAATTAACCAGATGGTGAGCAGCAGTGCCGCCAGGGAAATCAATTCGGAGGCCAATCGCACCGGCGTCCTGGTCAGGCGCAATTCGGCGGTGTGCGCCCCCGCCGGCACATCCAGCAAGATCAGGCCAGAGCCGGGCGACGGCCGTACTGCCACCCGTTCCCCATCTACCCACCCCTGCCAGCCCGGCCAGTGCATGGTGGGGAAGATGAGGGTGCTGGGCACGGCCGTGTCCACCTGCCACGTTTGCCGCCCTGTTTTACCGCTTTGCCACACGGCGCCGGTCAGTTCCCCGGTTAATGCCCGCACCGGCCAACGCTGCCCGTCATTCAGCCAACCGCTGGTGACCATGCGCGGCTGTACAGTGGTGGGCAGGTACTCGGCGCTGATGGTTGTGCCGATGTTGCCGCTGAACCATTCGTATTGCGCCAACCGCTCGGCCGTCACGTCGGCGTCGGTCAGCGGCAGGTAGTCGGGGTGCAGATTACCCAGGGCCGCCAGGATGAGCAGCACGGCCGTGACCGGCACAATCACCCGGCGCCCAGGCACATACGCCAGCGCCCCCACCGCCAACGCCCCGGCAAACGCCTGCACGGACAGAAACCGCCAGGGAAATTGGGTGAAGGAGAGCAGGGGTACATGTTCCCACAACGGCCGTGACAGCGGCAGCAGCATCACCGTGCTGATGAGCAGCGCCAGCAAAATAAACCGGCGGCGGTCGGGGGAGATAGGGACGCGGATAGACGCGGATGAACGCAGATTGGGGGGTAAAAAGAGTAAAAGGGCGCCGGCTAGAACGATGATGGTTTGCACCAGGCCCATGCGGAAGGCGGCACGGCCGTCCACGCCATAGTCAAAAAAGAAGCTGTTTTGCCACAAAGGTTGGTCGGTTATGCCTAAAAAATGGTTGTTGAAATGAAAATATCCTTCCGTTACCGGCCCTAATTGCGCCAGCCCCTTCTCGGCCAGCGCGGGTACAAAGAACCAGGCGGAGAGGGCGAAGGCGAGGAGGAGGGCGGCGGTAATCGGTAATCCGTAAGCGGTAAGCGGTAATCGGTGAGCGGTGAGCGGCGAGCCGGGTTCGGGGTTTGGGTTTCGGCGAAGTTGCCACCAACGCAGGAAGATGTACAGCAGCAGAAAGGGGGAAAAGATGAGGGCTGAGATGTTGTGGCTGAGGATGAGGGCGGCGTAGGCCAGGGCAAATAACACCGTAGGGGCGAGGCAGTGGGGAGATAGCTTGTCCGGTGATATAGCCGCTTCCCCCACTGCCTCGCCCCTACCCACCAGCAACCCATCAACCGCCAACAATACCAGCGGATAAAACGCCATCGCCCAGAACTCGGCCAGGGAATCGCCGCGCACGTAGACGTTGACCATGTGGAAGGGGGCAAAGGTGTAGGCTACGGCCGTCAGCAAGCCCGCCCATTCACTGCCAAACCAGCGCCGCCCCAGGGCAAACATGCCCACCGCCGCCACCATAAATCCGGCGGCCTGTGAAAGCTGGATGGCCGGGACGTAACCAAAACCGATCAGCCGAAAGAACAGGGTGATGTAAATAGAAAGCGGTGCGTAATAGTTGTAGAAGGGGTAGCCGTAACCGTAATTGGCGTCCGGCATCCAGCGGGCGGGGAAATGGCCGTCCCACACGGCCGTTTCCAACTGCTGCAACCGCTGGAGTAAAAAGGGACTGTCTCCCCCGCCCCGTGTATTCAGCAAACCCGGCCCGGCAAACAGAGGCACAGCCGCCACCACAGCAAAGAGGATGACGGCCGTCCAGAATAACCAGCGCCGGGTATACGGAGGCATTGATGTGCGTTATCCATAACCCGTAACCCGTGACCAGAAATCGGATTACGGATTACGGATTACGGATTACGGATTACAGATTACGAATCACGGGCTACGGGTCACGCCGTCTTCTGCCCGCGCAGCACCAGGAAAACGAGGACGCCTAAGAGGATGACGGCCGTGACCAGCAGCAGCAAACCACCCACCGCCAGCCAGCTGACACCAGCACTGCTACTACTGCCTGACGTTGACCCGGTAGTTTCAGTGGGCGGCGTCACCACAACTTCCGGCACAGAAGCCACCTCGGTAGCCACGGCCGTCGTGGGCGCGGCCGAACGCACCCGGCTGCCAAATTCCACGCCAATCACATTACCCACAGATAATTCTAACGTGGCGCTGGCTGCCGTCGTCATTTCCAATGCCCCAGGCACAATTTGCGTTACCGTGTACGCGCCGGGTTCCAATCCCTCAAAACAAACCGGCTGCGGCGAACCGCTGGAGACCGCCTGCGCCACCAACTGCGTCGAACTGGCAATGGTAAATGTGACTCCGCCCATGAACCCTTCATTTTCATCACGCTGCCCATTGGCGTTGTCGTCGGCAAAGGCGTTGACACAAATGGTGCCGCCGGGCACAGGCGTATTGGTGGGTACCGGCGTGTCCGTAGGTACCGGGGTGTTGGTGGGCGGCACTTCCGGTGTAAAGGTCGGCGTTGGCGGAACGGGCGTATTGGTAATCACCGGCTGCGGCGGTGGCGGTGGCTGTGTGGGCAGCGGCGCCGGCGTATTGGTCGGCGGCGGGCCAACTTCGATCAATTCGGCCGCGTCAAACCAGGTGTCCAGATGGGCGCGGCATTGATTCACGCCCTGTACGCCCCAGTTGGCGCTGGTGAATACGGAAATCTGGTTGCCGGTAGCGGTCACTTCCACGCTTACCTGCTGCCAGGTGTCCAGCGGGTTGATAGTTGCGCCCCACACCACGTCAGAGTCGTTCCACAAGCCGCTGCCATTGGGATCAACGCCTACGCGCACATTTGACTGTAAACCACCCTCTGATGGGCCGGGAAAATTGTTATTGCTGCCAAAGGAGTAAGTCCATACCGAAAAACGGTACGTTCGGCCAGCCGTCACCGGTACGGTCTGGAAAACGCCGGCATTCCAGGTGTCCCATTGATTGCCCACGTGCTGCGACACTGACCCCTGCCTGACCAATACCGGGTTTGTTTCCGCACTCCAATGCGGCAGTTTGTGGTAGCCATTGGCGCAGTCGCTAAACTGGTCTTGGGAACTGTTGCGATGCCAACGTCCCCAACTACTGGCCTCGCCGTTGGCCTGGTAAGGCATTTCAAAACTGGGGTTTTGCAGCAAGTTTGTTTGCGCCTGTGCCCTGGTCGTCTGCCCCAATAACACCAGCAGCAGAGCAATCAGGAACAATTTCAGCATTTGTTTATTCATCATACTTCCCTCTTTGAAAAGATTCGTTATCCGTTATCCGTTATCCGTAAACCGACTACGGTTCACGGATTACGGATTACGATTCACGGGTTACGGCCGTGTTCGTACAAAATAGATCGCCGCCATTGTCAGCAGCAAGCCTCCAATAATAACAGCAGCCAGGGGGATCAGGCTAATGGCCGTTGGCGGTTGGCCGCCGCTGGGGGCGGTGGTAGGGGCGGCTGCGGGCGTGGAACCAATAACCACCAGGGCCGGCGCGGCCGGATACGGCCGTGCCTCCACCTCTTCCACCGATAAGACAGCCGGTGTGGGTGGCACGGCCGTTGCCCCCACTACCCGCCCGCCAAACGCCAACAGCATCATATCCCCCTCGCTCAGGATAATGGCCTGGCTGCCACCGCTGGTCAACACCTCCCCCACCCCTACCGACCGGGCAACCTGGTAACTGCCGGGGGCCAGGGCTATGCAGTGCGGCTCAGAGCGGCCATCGGTCACATAATTGTCAATCACCGCTTCACTGGTGTATACCGTAAACGCCACCGCTGCTTGCAGCGGTTCCCCGGCGTCAAACAGGCCATTGCCATTATTATCGTGAAAGGCGGAGAGGCATACGGCCGTTAGCGGCGGCGTGGGTGAAGCCGGGCGCGGCGGCGGCGGCGGGCGCGTGGGCGTCAGCGTAGGGGGGATGTCCGGCGTCGGCGTGGTTGGCGGCTCGCCGTAGCCCACAATCAGCTTTTGGCCCGGCACAATAAAATCGCTCTCCTGCAAGCCGTTCCATTCTAACAACTGCGCCAGCGAAATACCGGCGCGCCCGGCAATGGCCCACATCGTATCATCCGGCTGCACAATAGCGTAAATGACACCCGCCTCATCCGGCGTCGCTGTTGGTTCCACCTGCGCCGACGCCACACCGGGCAACCACAACATCAACAGCAGCCAAGCAGTAACGCAGAGGCGCAGAGACGCAGAGAAATTACCGCTCTGCGCCTCTGCATCTCTGCGTTGAAAAACCCATCTTCGCCCAATCATCCCCATGTTTTACCCCAATTCGGCAAAGGCTCAATTCCGAATCCCGATTATTTCCCAACTATCCGCCACCGGATTCTCATTTTCGTCTAAGATGGGCAGGCGCACGGCCGTAACCGGGTCATACACCCCCACAATGAGGCGCTGGCTGGTGGGGTCATACGGCTGCGGCAGTGGCAATTTGCGCCGCTCATGCAGCACCACCCCAGGCCGCCACCAATCCGCCTGCCAGGGGCGCACCGGCCCCTCGCTGCCCCCCGGCGGCGCATCCACCTGCGCCAGCACACCATCTGGCCCGATGAGCTGCACAAAGACGGTCAGATGGGGAGACACGGCCGTGTCCCCCTCCCAATACAAATCCACCTGCACCGTCTGGGGATCATGGAAAATGGCCGACCCGCGCCGCAGCCACAACTGGTTAGCAAAATTGACCGCTTCCGGCCAAAGGACTGCCGGGTCGGCAGGCAGTGGGCGGACATGATAGCGGGCATACAACGGATACACGGTCTCCTCTAAATCGCCCCGTGCCGGTTCACCGATGTGCAATGTCACCAACGTCGGCGGCGTGATCTGGCCGGGCATAAAGCTGAGGTCGCCAAATTGCCAGGTATACAGCGAAACGGGCTGCCCAGGCGCGGCAGGCGGCAGGCCAGATTCAGGCCGGAAAAAGGTAACGTCAGCCAAATCAGCCAGAAAGGGGATAGAAGGCCACCCCTTTTGTGTACCCTCATCCCAGAACCAGCGATCCAGGTACACGGCCGTATCCCCATCTTCTGCTTCCAGTTGCGCGGCCATTTCCACGGCGGCGGCTTCAAAGAGGAGGGCGGTTTGGGGATCACGGCCGTAGGCGGCATAATCCCGCACCGTCAGCGCCAAACTCAGCGCCAGTAACACCAGCACCATCGCCTGCCGGGCAACTGCGGGCAATTTTGGCCATTCCCACAACCAGTTCAGCCCCCACGCCGGGATAAACAAGACTGCCGGGAGAATACCCACCGCCCGCAAAAAATGAGGGGCATCCTCGGCCAGAATGGTGACGCCCAACATCACCGCCACCCACAGCAGGGTGATGGCCATGGCCGGCTGCCGCCAGCGGCGGACGCCCCAGACCAGGCCGACGAGAAAGGGGACAGCCATGAGGGGATCAAACAACGGCCGTCCTGCCGGGTTATGGCGCACAATCGTATCTCCCCGCCAGATAAACAGCCCCAGCGCCGCCCCTATCTGCCGCCACAGCAGCCCCCAGGGGTCGCCATAGTTGATGTCTGGGTTAAAAATAGAAACCTGCCCGGAGCGCCCCGCCAGCATCTCCAGATGGGTGGCGTAAAAAAGGGCGAGGGGGAGCAGGGTCACGGCCGTGCCGCCCACAAACCAGGCCACCCCCGGCCATAATCGCCCCTTGCCGTGCCGCCGCCAGACAAACAGGCCAACCAGCAGTAACAGCACCGGGGTAAACCGGGCGGCCAGATAGGTGTAAAAAGCCAGGCCATACACCAGCCCGGCAGCCAGCCACAGCCACCATTTCTGCCGCCGGTAGGCCAGTGTGCCCAACCAGAAGGTGAGCGCCAGAAAGGACGGCAGCAGGATGATGCGCAGCCCAATGTGGCTGAGGTGCAGCGGCCACAGCGTCGCCGCCCACAGCCAGGCGGCCAGCAGCCCCACCCGCCAACCAAACCAGGCCCGCGCCAGCAAAAATACTGGCAGCACCGTAAACACACCCACTACGGCCGCCCCCAGGCGCACGGCCGTGACCGACCGGCCCAACAGCCCCACAAACAAGGTGGTGAGATAGATGTAGAGGGGTTCACGGCCGTTGTTGGCCGTAAAAAAGATGGCAAACTGCCCATCCAACACCCGCAGCGCATCCAGCCCATTAAACGCCTCATCGCGGTAGAGGCCGGGTGGAACCTGCCCCAACTGCCAGAAACGCAGCGCCGCGGCCACCCCAACCACCAATAGCAACAAAGCCCACCCCTGACGCCTGAAACGCGGTTGGGATGGGCCTGAACCATTGCTAAGAAAGGAGTGGATAAACGGCCTGTTGTTTGTCAAAGCGGGGCAAGTATAGCAAAATGAAGGGCGGCAACAAAACCTGACAGGTCTGGCAGACCTGTCAGGTTTTATTAACAGATTGTATGAAAGTATTGATGTTATCCAAAGCGTGCCTGGTAGGGGCGTACCAAAGCAAGCTCGAAGAAATAGCCCAATTTGACGATGTGGAACTAACGGTGATTGTGCCGCCGGTATGGCTGGACCCGGCCGGGCCGGTGGAACTGGAACGGGCGCATACCCAGGGCTACCGGCTGCTGGTAGACCCTATCCGCTTTAATGGCCAGTTCCACACCTACCATTTCCCTAAATTGAAACAACGGCTGGCGGAAATTCGGCCGGATATTGTGCATATTGATGAAGAACCCTATAACCTGGCAACCTGGTTGGCGCTGCGACAGGCGCGGCAGGTGGGCGCTAAGACGCTCTTTTTCACCTGGCAAAACCTGGAAAAGCAATATCCGCCGCCATTCCGCTATATGGAAAAAGAGGTGTTAGCCGGGGTGGATTATGCCATCATGGGTAATCAGGAAGCGGTGTGTGTCTGGCAAAAAAAGGGTTACAAAGGGCCATATCGGGTGATTCCCCAGTTTGGCGTAGACCCGGACTTGTTTTGCCCGCCGCCGCAGCGAGATGCGGCCCGCAGGGGTGCGGGGCGCGGTTTTATCATGGGCGCGGCCAACCGGCGGCTGCTGCCGGAAAAGGGGGTGGATGTGTTGCTGCGGGCGGCCGCCGGGCTGCCGGGTATCTGGCGGCTGCATATTGCCGGGGATGGCCCGTCACGGCCGTCGCTCATGCAGTTAGCCCGCGACCTGGGCATTGCCGAACGGGTCTTTTTCGATGGCCCCATCTCTTCACTGGAAATGCCCACCTATTTGCAGCAGCTCGACGTGCTGGTGCTGTCTTCGCGCACCATGCCTAACTGGAAGGAGCAGTTCGGCCGGGTATTGATTGAAGCGATGGCCTGTGAAACGGCCGTCGTCGGCGCGAACAGCGGCGAAATCCCCCATGTGATTGGCGATGCCGGGTTGGTCTTTGAGGAAGAGGATATAACCGGGCTGCGCGAACAGTTGATGACGTTAATGACCCAAAGAGAACGGCGAGACAGCCTGGGGCGGCACGGCCGTGAACGAGTCTTACAGTATTACACCCAACAGCAAATCGCCGCCCAAACGGTGGCCGTTTACCGCGACATCCTGGCGCAATGAGATATACTTGTGCGCTGAGTCGTGATGCGTGAGAACAACTCACGCATCATGCATCACTATACCACTATGAGTGAAGTAACACCCCCGGCAGAAAAAACACCGGAAACGGCCGTGTCTGAGGAGAGTACATCCGCAGAAACGGCCGTTGCCCCGCGCCGCACCGCCCGTCTGGTGGGTATCGGCCTGATCATCCTCTCGGTGGTTATGGCCTGGTTACTGCTGGTGGGCTATATGGGCTACCAGAGCGGCCAACGTCAGCTTACCGAACGCCAACAATCGGAATTCATGACCAACCTGGAACGCCAGACAACCCTGGCGGCCGAGAACATCGGCCAGGGCAATTATGCCCTGGCGCTGCGCCGCCTGGAATGGGTATTGGCCCGCCAGCCACAAAACAGTGAAGCCCTGCGGCTGCAAGCAGAAGCCTCGCAGGCGTTAGCGGCCCAAAGCCAACCGGCCGAAATTTCGGCGACGCCCACGCCGCCACAGCCTACGGCCACCCCTGAACCATCACCCACGCCCGGCCAGATCAGCAGCCCGGAAGAAGAACTACAGCGCCTGCGCCGCTTGAGCGTCAATAAAGAATGGGCAGAAGCGGTTTCTGGCCTGACCGCGTTTCAGCAGCAGTTCCCCAACTATGAGCGCGAGGAAACTGATCGTTTGCTTTTTGACGCTTATCTGGGTTACAGTCAAACGCTGTTTGAAAGCAATCGGTCGGAGCCAGGATTGTATTACCTGTCACTGGCCGAAAGATTGGGCGCCCTGCCCCAGGTCATGCGCGATTACCAGACCTGGGCGGAATTATATACACAAGGTATTTCATTTTACGGCGTGAATTGGGATGCCGCCGCTTATTATTTCCGCGATTTGTGCCTGGCAGCGCCGTTTTATGGCGACGCCTGCGCCAAACTCCTGCATATTTTAGTGGCGCGCGGCGACCAATACGCCTACCTGGAAGATTGGTGCCCGGCGCAATTATGGTATGAAGAGGCGCGGCGACAATCGAGCAACGGAGAGTTGGCAGGCAAATTGGAGACAGCGCGGAATGGCTGCCTGATGGCAACCCCCGTTCCCAGCGAACCGATTACCGGCACGCTGCCCTTGACCGATACGCAACCGATCATCGAATCGCCGTTTATCATTCCTTGAATGAAGGACGGTAATGGGGCAATTGGGTAATTAACGCCTTCAATTACCCCATTACCCCATTACCCCATTACTTTTTTATGGCCGAACTGGGAGAACCGCTAAGCGACCGCGAACTGGACGTGTTGCGCTGCCTGTCGAGAGGGGCCGGAAATAAAGACATTGCGGCCGAATTATTCATCAGCGAAAACACGGTAAAAGTTCATCTGCGCAATATCTTCACCAAACTAGGCGCCACCTCGCGTACCGAGGCGACCACGCTGGCTTTGCAACAAGGGCTGGTTGTCATGCCGGGGGTGGAAATTCCGGCTGCCAATGGCGCTGAAGTTGGCCTGCCTGCCCCCACCGCCGAAATAACTACCGAACCTCCACAGGCGTCGCCTGAGCAAAATGAAACGCAGTTTGCGCCGGAAACGGCCGTCCCCGTCCCCTCCCCTTCTCCTTCTCGCCGCTGGCCAGGGGCGCTGGCGCTGGTGGGGTTGGCGCTTCTGGCAGTGGTGGTGGTGGTGGTAATTGCCAGCCGCCAAAACAACCTGGTGGCCGCACCCACGCCGCCGCCCTATGAACCGGTAGATTTAGGCGAGAACTGGAAAACGATACGGCCGTTGCCCGCGCCCCGTTCCGGTATGGCCGCGCAGGCAGTGGGCACACATGTCTATGTCATCAGCGGGGAAACGGCCGAAGGGCTGACAAAAGAAGTGTTGGCGTATGGGGTACAAAGTGGCACCTGGACAGAAATGACTGCCAAGCCAACGGCCGTGACCGACGCCTCCGCAGCCAGCCTGTTTGGCGAAATTTTTGTGCCCGGCGGCCGATTGGCCGATGGGCAGCCCACCAACGTCTTGGAAATATACAGCCCCACCAATAACGCCTGGCGCGTCGCCCAATCATTGCCCCATCCCGTAGCCGGTGGGTTGTCGCTTACCGATGGTAGTTTTCTTTACTTACTGGGGGGTTGGGATGGTGAAAATTACCTGAACACTGCCTACCGGTATGACCCTGTGCAAGATCGCTGGCAGCCGTTACCCCCTCTTGCCCATGCCCGTGCTTTTCTGGCTGGCGGTATGCTCTTTGGCATTCTTTACGCCGTCGGCGGCTCTGATGCGGAGAACACCCTGGCGGTGTGTGAGCAGTTCAGCCCCCAAACCAACGAATGGCAAAGCTGCCCGGATATGCTGCGGCCACGATCCCGAGCCGGCTCCGCCACTATTCTCAACAAGTTGTACGTAGTTGGTGGTGAACAAGCAGGCGGTCAATCGGCCGCTTTCAGTGAGCTTTTTGACCCTGTTGGGCAGCAGTGGACGATTCTGAATACGCCGGTATTGGCCGATGCCCGGTCGTGGGACAGTTTCGGCACGGCCTCTGTGGAGACCCGGTTATACATGCTAGGGGGACAGCAAAACGGCAATTTGATAGCCGACTCTTACCAGTATTCGCCGCTGGTGTACCAGACCTTTATTCCGGCCGCCTCGGCGGGGGATGGGCAGTAAACCGTAAGACGTAAATCGTAAACCGTAATCGGTGAGTCTGTGGGCAATGGGCGCGCAGAGAGGCAAAGGTAGGGCGTTTTCAAGTAAAAAACCTGCGCGTACTTCGCAGATCATTCCGCAAAAGATTCGGCAAAGAACCAGGTGATGAGTTTAGCGTCGGCCCAGGGTTTGAGGGCTTGAATGAGTTGAACGCCGGTTTCGCTAACAACGGCCGTTTGGAAAGCCATCTCGTCCGCAAAATAAAGCTCCAACATCAGATGATAACGTGATAGGCCACCCGGTTTACGGGTGATGCGGCTGACTTCGCGGCGCTGCAAGCCCGGCAGTGACTCCGCCAGCGGCAGGTGCGTGCCGGAAAAAAAGTCTTCCAGCTTATGTTCATCGTCTACTTTACGGTAAATGGTGACAAATTTGTACATGAGAGGTTGGAGAATTAGAGACTGGCGATTGGAGATTGAACAATCGCCAATCGCCAGTCTCATCCAGGCCAAATTGCTATCAATTCTTGTTTTAACGCTTCTCGCTGCTGGTGGTATTTGCTTTCGTTGATCTGCCCGGCAGCAAAGGCATCATCCAGGTCGGCGATGGCTTGCAGGAGGGAGTGGGGATCAGCAGTAGCTACGGCCGTTGCCTCAGCCGGCGCCCCCTCTCGCCACTTTTTCACCATAACCACCGCCAGCGCCCCGGCCATGCCCAAGACCACCAGGCCGATGATCAAATCCTGGGCGTCGTTACGCACTAGCATGGTATTGCCCTGGGCATCGGCCAATTGGGTGGGACGGCCGTTGAGTTCCACCAGCAGCGCCTCCGCCCCGGCCAGGTTATTGTTGCTGTAGGCCACGAACGAGCCGCTGCCCATCTGTTGGCTGCCCTGGCTCTGCCAGCCATCACCGCCCAGCCGGACGCCATTGTCCGGCACGATAGCCGTCGCGCCTAGCGTGGGATAAGCCAGCGGATGCGCCAACCGCAGCCCATCTTCATAGGGCAGCATATAAGACACTAACAAGTTGGTGCTGCCGGCGCCGGGACGCAGCGGTACGGTGTCCGCCCAGCCCGTTTCCGTCGGGATCACTTCCGGCGCCGCCGAGAAATTTTCCATCGAACCAAAGGAGCGCCGGAAATTCACGGCCTCGGCCCCGGCAGGTACAGAAATGTCCACCACACCATCGGCAAAATCGCCCGTCTGCCCCACAAAAACGGCATTGGCATTGTTATCAAAGACGTAAAGTTCAGACACCTGCAAACCATCAGCCGTAAAGTTGAGGATCATGTGAATCTGGCTGATGGTGACCGCACCGGGATCGGTGGTGGTGTCATAAACAATTACCGGCATGTTCAGTACCGGCTGCGTGCGGTCGAGCCGGTTGGGATTGCTGTTGAAGGTCAGGTCGTTGTAGTCGGTGGTGACCAGGTATATCCACTCTGGCAGCACGTTTTCCAGGTTGAAGGTGTAACGGCCGTCCGCCCCCACCGTCGTCGTCATAATGAAAGTCTGCGCAAAATTGGTATTGAAGGCGCGCAGCGTGGCTTCGCCTTCCGTCACTTCCTGGGAAGTGGAACCATTCACAATGAGGCCGGTGATGGTAGCCGAGGGGATGGGTTCAAAAGCAGCCAATGGATTGGCATAGGTGTAATGTTGGGCACGGCCGTAGTCCACCACCTGCTGCTTTTCCTGCTCCGTCAGACCAGATACACCCACACCCCAACTGCCGCTTTCCAGATCGGCCAGGGCGCTCTGGTTGCTGTGTGTAAACCAGTATTCCAGGCCGGGAATATCGGCGGGGTCGCCGCCTAAATCGGCAAAGCGCAATTCGCCATTTTCCAGGGCGGCGGGTGTCACCCCAAAACTGTAAACGGCGGCGATCAAATCCCAGATGTCGCCATCGGTGAGCGGATTGGAAGAAACCGGACCAAACGGGGGCATCCCATTGGCCATGCTGCCGTTGGTGATCACCTCAAACATTAACTGCGGTTCGGCAGCCAGGTGGTAGGCCGGGTCGGTAAAATTACGCGGCTCCAATCCGGCAGACAACGCCTGTTCGCCGTCCCCCGCGCCCAATGGCCCATGGCAGACCACACACCGTTCGTTGTAAATGACCAGCCCCGCTGCCGCATCCGGCGGGGCAATCGGCAGCACCGGCTCTTGGGCTACGGTAGGCCTGTTAAGGGTGAGGACAGTTGAAAATAATAGGAGGAAAATAACAAGTAGGAGTTTAATCAACTTCATCAAATGGCTCTTTTGATTTTTGGTAGCCGTTCAGACCTGACAGCTTTCCCAAAACCTGTCAGGTCTCCAGCTTCATTATGCCGGCGTCACGGCGGCTGGTGTTATTTTAGAACCGCAGTGGGCGCAAAATTTGTCATTGGGGTCTATGGTTGAACCACATTGGGTGCAGAAACGGCCGTGACCATTCCCCGTCCCAGAAACAGCAACGGCCACAGGGGGAGCAACAACCGGCGCGGCCGGCGCCTGCCCACGCAGTTGGGTAATGGCCGCCTCGATTTCGGCGTCTGCGATGACCACCTGCGGCAGGCTGTCTAACTGTTCCAGGATAGCGGCTGCCTCGGCCACCATAACAGCCCGCTGGTGTTGGTACAGTTCTGGCGGCAATTTGCCTGTCTCATAATCAAAATCTAGCGACGAGATTTCGGTCAACAGCGCTTCTTTTTGCGCCAGCAGTCGTTGGCGGCTGGTGCGTGGTAAGGGTGTCACCGGGGCGCGCTGGATCAATGGCCGGGCCACAAATAAAACCACCAACAGCAGGATGGCTACCCCTAATAAAATGGAACCTGTGGTCATGATCCCCCTTCCATTGCCTGGGCGATCACGCGGTTCAGGGTCGCCTGGTTAATTGGCCCAATGTGAACGTAGACGATCTTGCCATCCGGCCCAATCACAAACGTCTCCGGCACGCCGGTAATTTCGTAGCTGTTGGAAATTCTGGTACCCAAATCGGGCGCGTGGGGGTAAGAAACGCCAAACTCTTGCATATACGCCAGCGAATTCGGCTCCACGTCGGCATAGGCCACACCCAGGAAAACTACTTCATCGGGCGCGTATTGGCGAGAGGCATTTTCCAGCACATCTGCTTCGTAACGGCACTCTACACACCAGGAGGCCCAAAAGTTCAACACCACCACTTTCCCTTTCAGATCATCCAGACTGACAGTGGGCTGGCCCTGCCACTCATAACCGGTGAAAAACTCCACCGTAAAAGGGGGGGCCACTTCGCCTACTTCCGGGCGGGGCGCATTGGCCTGGATCAGACCCCAGCCCAACAGCGCCAAAACACCCAACGCCACAGCCCACATGGCCACGGCCGTCCAGCGAACCCCTCGTTTACCCGCTGTTTGCACGGCAGGGGCCGGTTCGGTTGATTCAATTTCAGACACTTTCATCGTATCGGTCATCTTTTACCTCTTACTATTTTCGCGCCAGCAGTTCTTCCTCAACACGAGAAACATAATCACTGCTGGCTTCCAGGGGTGTTGTCGGTTGGGGGGCTGATGCCGGGGAAACAGGTGATGGGGTAGTGGGGATAACGGCCGTTGCCGTCACCACCTCCCCTTCACGCCGTAAATGGCGCACATAACGCCCAAACAGCACCCCGCCGATGACCACGCCCACCACCGGCAGCACCCATAGAATCAGGCTAAAACCCCGTTTGGGCGGGTCAGCCAACACACCATCGCCATACTGCCGGGCAAAATAGTCATGAATTTCCGCCCTGGTTTTGCCTGCGGCTAACTGTGTGCGGATCAATTCCCGCCAATCGGCGCAAGCCTTCGTCGGGCACACATCCAGCGGCGTGCTTTCACATACCGGGCAGAATAAATCTTTGGCTACGGCGTTGACCTCATCATCGGTCACCTCGCCCGTTTGCGCCGCTGCTATGCCGGCTGTGAAGAAGAGTAACATGAGCAGAAGGCCGTAAATCGTAATCCGTAATCCGTAATCGGTAATTCGTAATCGGTAATCGGTAAACCCGTCATCCATCATCCGTAATCGCTCTTTCACCTCATCACCTCACCACCTGACACTTGAGTACTTGACACCTGAACACCTAATCACCACCAGCCAGAACCGTCTGGTGCGGACGGGAAACTGTGACCAGTTCCTCTTTGCGATCTGGCCAGGCAGCAATCAGGGTGCCAATGACAAAGATGATGCCGCCGGCCCACACCCAGTTCACCAATGGATTCAGGTACACCCGGAAGGTCGCCTGATTAGACGATGTTGGCTCCCAGTTAATCATCAGGATGTAAAAATCCTCGCTGATAGTGGAGCGGGCATCAGGGATGGTCATGGGCTGGTTGGTGCGCGTATACAGTTCGGTGCGGGGGTAGAATTGGCCGACGTAACGGCCGTTGTCATACACATCCACCGTCGCCTGCGTGATCAACAAATCATCTGGCCCCGGAAAACGACTGGCCCCCAGGAATTGCATCTCATACCGCCCTAAGGAGAGGGTGTCCCCCACCGTCAGGCGAATCTGCGTTTGCTCCTGGAACAGTTCCATGCCAATAATGCCAAAAGCCATGACAATAATGCCCATGTGAATCCAGTAGCCGCCATAGCGCCGCCGGTTACGCCCCATCAACGTAGCAAAAGCCGTCCAGGCCGCTTCACCTTTGGCCTTCATCCGTCCCCGCGTCCCTTTCCAGAACTCCAGCAAGGTCAGAATAGCCGCAAAGGAAACAATCCACAGGCCCAGCAGCGCCCGCCAGTCACGGATGCCCAGGACAATCAACACACCAATAAAAATAAGCGCCGCCAGCGCCGGCCAACGCACCCCCATGCCAATGCGCTGCGCACTGGTGCGGTACCACATGGTCAAGGGCGCCACGCCCATCAGCAGCACCAGCGCCCCAAAAAGCGGGCCGGTTGCCTGCTCATATACCGGCGGCCCCACAAACCCCTTTTCGCCGGTAATCAGTTCGGAAAAGATGGGGTAATAGGTGAACAGAAATACAACCGCCAGAATTGCCAGGATCAGGAAATTGTTGTAAAGGAACGCGGCCTCGCGGGAGAGGAACGAGTTCAGGTGGTTTTCTGATTTTAGCGCCTCGTGCCGTTTACTCAGCCAATACACAGAGAAGACGAACATGATGGCAATGAAGCCGAAAAACAGCGGGCCGATGGCCGATTGGGCAAAAGAATGTACCGAGGAAATGACGCCGCTGCGCACAATAAATGTGCCGGATATGACCAGACAGAACGTCAGCACAATCAGGAACATGTTCCACATTTTGAACATATCCCGCTTTTCCTGAATCATCACTGAATGGAGAAAGGCAGTGCCCGCCAGCCAGGGCATGAGCGAAGCATTTTCTACCGGGTCCCAGGCCCAGTAACCACCCCAGCCCAACACGTCATACGCCCAACGGCCGCCCAAAATGAGACCCAGGCTCAGGAACAACCAGGCCACCAGCGTCCAGCGCCGTGTCAGGCGAATCCAGGTATCATCCAGTTTGCCAGACATGAGCGCGGCCATGCCAAAAGCATAGGGGATAGTAAAACCGACGAAGCCCAGATAGAGCATCGGTGGATGGATGATCATGCCGGGATGACGCAGCAGCGGGTTCAGCCCATTACCATCGGGGGGCACAAATGCCAGCCGGTTGAAGGGGTTCTCGATAAAAAGGGAAAGGCCCAGGAAAAATATCTGGGTGAAACTGGCAACCATAATGGCGTAAGCCATCAGTTCCCGCTGGCGTCGCCAGTTGCGCATCATGGCGGCGGCCGTAAACACGGCCAGCAGAAAATTCCAAAAGAGCAACGACCCGGCCTGCCCGCCCCACAACGCGGTCACTTTGAGATAATCGGGCATGCCAATACTGCTCACACGCCAGACATATTCCACCGAAAAGTCGCTACGCAGCAGGGAAACAATCAACAATAAGCAGGCCAGCGCCACCAGCGGCAGAGTGACAATGGTGGCATTGCGGGCGCTTTCCACCCAACGCGGCTGGTCAGAACGATGACCATACCAGGCGGCAACAGCAGCGTACACGGCCGTGCCAAAGGCAAAGCCCAACGCGATATAACCAAGATCAGGAATCATAGGGAATTACCAATTATGAATTATGAATTATGAACAAGGTAGGAGTTCAAGATTCACGCATCACGCATTACGGTTTACGGATTCGGGTTGTGCAGCGCCGGGTCCAATTCTTCATACCGGGTGGGGCATTTCAGCAGCAGCCCGCCCGCATTGGCATAGAAAACACCATCTTCACCGGCGCTGCCTTCTACCAATGCCTGCGCCTGATCTTGCAGCAAATCCGGTTTTGGCTCATTCATGGCCACCACATGCAGCCGGGGCGCGTTGGGGTTGTTCAGGTCATCTACAATGTCAAATTCCAGGCGAGTGGTGGTGGCATCTATCTGGATGAACTGCACCGTATCGCCCACCACCCAACCGGCCACGCGCAAATCGCGCCCGGTCAACCGGCTCTGGTCGGCATAAAACTCGTCTACCGTTTTGTAAAGCTGCGTGTTGCCGCTCATCGCATTTACCACCAGAAAAATGATAGCCGCGAAAAGCACAACACCGCCCACGATAAATTTGAGACGGTTATTTTTTGCGCCGGTCAAAATATCGCCTTGATTTGTCCAGGTTGTATCAGCCATTTTTTACTCCTTTCATGCGGTTAGACATCCGATTATTGCGAAAAATCGGATGTCTCCTCATCATCCACTAATTCACTCTCATCCGTCGCCAAAATTTCCAGCGCCCGCGCCTCATATTCGGCGGGGACGGCTACATAACCTGTGCCCAGCAACCCGACGGTGAGGCCAAACGCCTGACCGGCGCTCTCTTGCCAGACGCGGGTGGGAATGTCTTCACTTTGCAGACGACCGCCAATGATCGTGGCGTTGGTAATGCCCGCCGTTTCCGCCACCACTTTCCACTTTACTTCCTTTTGTCCACCGGGCATTGTCTCCCTGGCAGTAGGGGCGTGGGAAGTAGATGAATCATCTGGGCCGAGATCGTAGGGTAATGCGGATGGTGGGGTGGTCGTCATAACAATCAGTTTACTCCCATCTGCTCAAGTAAGCGTTCAGTTGCTCAAGAGACCTGACGGGTATTGAAAATCTGTCAGGTCTGAACGGTCACGTCAGGATTATACTTGAACATGGCGTGATCATGTTAATTTTGGCAAACAGTATTATGTGTCTGCTAAAGAATGGTCTGGTTACGGCCGTTAACTTCCACCACACGCCAGACTATCCGGTCTCATCATACGCCCAAGTATAGACAGCCATACCATCACCGGGGAAGGTGAGAAATCATCGTTATGGCGTGATGGATGTCATCATGTTGGCGAGAGTGGTCATTGGTTGAGGCCAATGCTAGAATTTCTACCATGAGTAGGATTGAGCAACTTTTAGCCGAATTGGATGACGCCCGCGAGCAACTGCTGGTGGTCATTGAAGTGCTGCCGGATGATGCCCTGACGCAACCAGGGGCCGTGGGAGATTGGTCTATTGCCGATGTATTGGTCAACCTGACGGCGTGGGAATCGGAAGCCGTGACGGCGCTGATGCAGATGGAAAAGGGCAAACGCCCCACTCGATTGTTGGCAGCGTTGGCCGAAGTGGAAGCCTACAACCAGGCCCGGTACGAAGAGAATCAGGAGCGGGAACTTGACCGTGTATTTGATGACCTGATGAAAGTGCGCCTGGAATTGGAAGAGTGGTTAGAGGCGTTTAGTGATCGGGATTTGACCGATGGGCAGCGGTATAAGTGGCTCAACGGCCGTCCCCTCGCCCACCTCATTCGCCAACTGACCATTGAAAACGAACGCCGCTACCTGCCCGCCATTGCCGCCTTCGCCCAGACGTGGCAGACCGCCCAAGATGAAATGGAACAAGGCGGCGTCATTCCTTTAACCACCATCTCTATCTTCAACTCAACCGATAGTTAAAATTGGTTCAATCTCCAGGATTGAACCAACCTCAAACAAAAACTATGACCAGCCAGATTTCCGACACCATTTACCAGGCTGCCCACCAGGACGCGGTGCTGGTTGACCGCAGCAGCCTGGGCATGTTGAAATTCACCGGGCAGACGCGGCTGGATTTGCTGCACCGCATGTCCACCAATAACGTCAACGGTCTGCAACCCGGCGCAGGCGTGGCCACGGTGTTAACCACCGACATCGCCCGCGTCATTGACCGGCTCATTTTGTACGCCGCCAGCGATGCCGTGTACTGCCTGACGGGTGAAAACAACGCCAATAACATTGCCCGCTACCTGATGCGCTTTGTCTTTTTTAACGATGACTTTCATATTGAGGATTTGAGCGCGGACACGGCCGTACTCGCCATCTACGGCCCCCAGGCCAGAACCAGACT
>JAHBVI010000064.1 GCA_019637635.1 Anaerolineae bacterium | reverse complement strand
GGAATGACAAGCGAAGTGCGAAAGTTAATAAAACTTATTTAACAACGTATTGAGAGAATGGGAGATTGGAGACTCAAAAATCACCCCTTCACCTGCTCACCCCCTCACCCCCTCACCTGCTCACCCCTCATATTGCTCAAAAATGCGCCGGTAGGCGGGGGTGCTGTGCATCAGTTCCTCATGTGTACCTTTGGCAACCAGCTTCCCCTTGCGCACCACCAATACCAGGTCGGCCCAGCGAATTTGCGACAGGCGATGGGTGATCAAAATGGTGGTCTGGTGGGCGGATGCCTGCATAATGGCCCGCTGAATCTGGTCTTCGGTGGCGCTGTCTACGGCGCTGGTGGAATCATCCAGAATGAGGATACGGGGCCGGGTGAGAAAGGCGCGCGCCAGGGCAATGCGCTGCCGCTGCCCACCAGAGAGGGTAACGCCACGCTCGCCCACCACCGCCTGATAGCCATCCTTAAAATTCATAATGAACTCATGTGCCTGGGCGGCTTTGGCCGCGCTTTCAATCATTTCCTGGGTGGCGTCTGGGCAGCCAAAGGCGATGTTTTCGGCAATGGTGCGTGAAAAGAGAAAAATGTCTTGTTCGATGATGGAGATTTGTCGCCGCAGCGCCGCCAGATTCCAGTCGCGCACATCCACACCATCAATGAGGACACGGCCGTGACCAGCATCATACGTCCGGTTGATCAGCTTGGTTATACTGCTCTTGCCTGCCCCCGTTTGCCCCACCAACGCCACCGTCTGCCCCGGTTCCACCGTAAAATCTACCCCTTCCAACGCGCAGGCGCCCTCTACATAGCCAAAGGACACATCCTCAAACCGGATGGCCCCCTGCATCTCACCCTGGAAGCCGCCCACATTTTCATCCAGCGTCGTCTGCGCGTTCATCATTTCCAAAATGCGCCGCGCCCCGGCCAACCCCAACGACACCCGCGAGTACGCCATCAGCGAAATGAAGGTGGGAAACCCAAATAGAGACAGCAGCCCCATGTAGGCAATCACATCCCCCACATCAATCTGCCCCTGTTGGAACAACCACAGGGAATGGGCAAAACCAATGCCCAACGTCAACCCTAACATCAGCAAAGGCAAAAAGCGGGCTTCAATCCGTCCTTGCGCCACCACTGCATCCCGGTAGACACCGGCATTTTCGCCAAAACGGTTGATCTCTTCCTCTTCCTGGGCGCTGCCTTTCACCAGTTCAATGCCGTCAATCGCCTCGGCCAGGCGGCTGTTCATCGAGCCAAAACTGCGGCGCACCCGGTCTGCTACCGGGTTCAACACATGCAAGTAGCGAACCAGGGCCAGAATGTAGGTGACGATGAAAAAGAGGGGGGCCAGAATGAGCGCGGGGTCATAACGGGGGGCCAGCAGCAGGGGCATGAGGATGAAGTTGGCCGAGCCGATGACCAGGTTGATCCCCGGATTGAGCATCAGGTTGATTTCATGAACGTCATTGGTGGCGCGGGCCATGGTGTCACCCACCGGCTGCATATCATGGAACGTCATGCTTTTGCCCAGCAAACTGACGTAAAATTCCTGGCGCATGTCGCGTTCCAGCCGCTCCCCCAACACGGCGCTGGAAAAATTGCGCCCCAACTGCAACACCGCCCGCACCAACTGGCTGAGGATGACCATCACGGCCGTCCAGCCAATCAGCCCTATATCCGGCGGGTCGGCCAGGGCGGCGTTAAAGGCCGTGCCGGTGAGAACGGGGATGGCTGCCGCCAGCGCCGCATTACCAAACGCGCCAATGAAGACACCCAAAATTAACAACTTATGCCGTCTTAAATGCGAGAGCGTCCACCGCCCAGGTGAACGCCGGTCTGAGGTCAGCGGGGAATGTACAGCAAACTCTGTCAAAACAAATACCTGCCATGCCTTTTGCGGGGGGATTATCGCACAAAACGACCAGACCTGACAGCTTTTGGAAAGTAATCCAGCAATTCGAAATTTGGCTGGCGGCAGATAAATCTGCACCAACAGAAGGCAAAGTCGGCCTGCGCCGACTGGGCTGTAGCCCACGAAGCGCCTGTTGTGGCCGCGATTTTAATCGCCGGGTTTGGTCATATTTCGAATTGCTGGAAAGTGGTCAGTTCTTATGAGCGGCGCAGCACGGCCGTATGCCGCACAGTATACAGCGGGCCTTTAGGCGTGAGACGGCTTTCAATCAGGTGAATAGCATTCACGGTAAAGGGAAGCGGGTTAACGGGGATGTCCCAATTCAGAGTGGCCGGCAAACGGCCGTCATTCACCCGGCCAATCGTCAAATGGGCGCTAAAGGGTTTGTCTTCGGCCGCCCAACCTAACGGTGTTAACCGTTCATCTAAATCTTGTTTGAGCGTCCGCAGCAGCGCTTCCGCACCGGCAATACCCACCCAGATCACACGCGGCCGTTTGGCATTGGGAAAACAGCCCAACCGGCCCAACTGCAATGAGAAGGGAGCGTGATGGGCGGCCAATTCATCCAGTTGTTGCCCTAGAGAGGGGAGTTGCGCTACGGCCAACCCGAAGCCGCTTCGGGCCGCGTCCCCCAAAAATCGCAGGGTCAGGTGCATATTCCCCGGCTGCACCCAGCGCACCAGACGCGGCGGCATTTGCAGGGCCAACGATTGCCCGATGCGCCCTAACTCTTGTTTAACATCTGGGGGCAGTTCAATGGCAATAAACGCGCGAATGGTGTCGGTCATGTGGGAGATTGAGAGATTGGGAGATTAGGAGATGGGGAGATTTAATCTCTCAATCTCTAATCTCCACCAATCCAACTCTTACGCGCCGACAATGCGCGGGGTGTCGTCTTGTGACCAGCCGGGGGTAGAGCGAATAAATTCTTGAATCTGGCGGTAGGTGATCATGCCCAGCAGACGGCCGTATTCCACCACCGGCAGCGCCCATACCCGCAGCCGCGCCATCTGCCCCATTACGTCCAGCAAGTCGGTGTGGGGCGAAACGGGGCGCACATCCGGCGACATGGCGGCGTAAATGAGAGCGTCCGGGCCATACAGGTTGGCCGCCCGCAGCAGCCCATCTTCAGTAACAAAACCAATGTAACGGCCGTTATCGGCCACCGGGAAATCACTTTGCCAGCCACGCATCCGTTCCGCCAATGCCTGGCGCAGGCTATCATACGGCCCCAACGCGCCCACCACCGGCGAAAAAACTTCACGCACCGCATGACCATACCCCGAACGGCGCAGCCGGCTCTGCCAGCGGATAGCGGCCAACTCCTGCGAACCGGCCACAAAAATAAACAGGGCAATCAGGCTCATAAAAAGGGCGCCATTGAGGATAGCCCAGAACCCCATGAAAACCGCCACAACACGGCCAATGTTCACGGCAACGGCCGTTGCCTGTTCATACCGCAGCCACATCGCCAACAATGCCCGCAGCATCCGCCCCCCATCCATCGGGAACGCCGGCAGCAAATTAAACACCGCCAAAATCACGTTATAGATCAACAAAAATGAAAAAAGCGTGGTGAACGTCAGCGAATACGTCTGTAAACCAGCCTGAAACGGTATATTTAGCAGCCAGGCAATCAGCCCCATCACCACCGCCAGCACCACATTCACAGCCGGGCCGGCGGCAGCCACTACCAGCTCTTGCTGTGGCTTTTCCGGCATCCGCTCTAACTGAGCCAGGCCGCCAATGGGCAGCAGCACAATCTGGCGCACCGGGATGCCATAATGCAGCGCCGCAAAGCTGTGCCCCAATTCATGCAGCGTCACCAACACAAACAGCAATAACACCGACACAATGCCAAACACAGCCCCGCTGACGCCGCCAACCTGACCATACGACATGGCCGCAAATACCAGTATCAACGGAAACGTCAGATGAATCCGAATATCAATGCCACGTACCACTAAAAGTTTCCAGGAACTATTCATCTCACCACAACCTTTTCAAGATTGGAGATTAGTCGGCGCAGATTGGTTCAATCTTGGAGATTGAACCCCAATCTTGAAGCCAATTTTCAATCTCCGCTCAATACAATTAAGATCATAGCACACTGATCCCGTTCTGTGTGTTAGCAAGCCATAAAAGGTACTGTGGGCTAATTTGTAGGGCAATCGCATACTCAAATTCCCGGCGATTAAAATCGCGGCTACAAAAGGCAAAGCCCACCCTTCACCAGGTTCAGGGCAGGCACTTCGTGGGCTGAGTTTAAAGTTCAGTCGGCGAAGGCCGACTTTGCCTTCTGTTGGTGCAGATTTATCTGCCGCATTAAAGAATTTGCGATTGCTCTGGGCTAATTTGCCCTATCCACCGCCATCGGCGAAAATTAACCGGCAAGTGGTGAGTGGGATACAGACAGCTATGAAAAACTCACGGTCTACATTTCTCATCATTGGGGTCGTCATGGCGGTGCTGACGCTGGCGGCGGTGGCCGCGTTTTGGCTGCTGCCGCGACTGTTGGTTGCCGACGGCGACGCCATTGTCCAGCACATGCCGGATAACACGGCCGTGTTCGCCGAAATTAACCTGCTCAATCTGCAAGACAATGCCAGCCGCCAGACAGCCGCCGCCTTTGAAGACACATACAACAACGCCGACATCCCTTTCAACCCGGCCGATCCATCCACTATTTTTAACGGGCTGGATGGGGCGCTACGTTCGTTGGCCGGGGTCACGGTGAGCGAAGATGTGCGGCCCTGGATGGGGGCCAATGCCGGCGCCGGTTTTCTGCCTCCAGGGGAGGATGGGCAGCCGCGCTGGCTGTTGGCGGCCACCGTGCGCGATGCTGCCGGGGCGACCGCCTTCATTGAAAAAGTGAATGGCATCGGGCAGGGCACGGCCGTGCGCCACGATAATCTGGTGCTGCTGGCTTCAGACCCGGCCACGCTGGCTGCCGCCCAGGCCGCGCCCGATGACCTGAGCCTGGCCGATTCCCGCCGTTACCAGCAAACAATGGCCGAACTGCCGGACAAACGCGCGGCGACGCTGTATGTGAACATGGCCGAAATGGACAAGCTGCTGGCAACGGCCGTATCACCAGACCAGGAAGGCATCGTACAGGCCATTCGCGGCATCCTGCCGGCCTATACCAGCCTCGGCCTGGCTGCTTTTGCTACCGATAGCGGCATTCAGGTGGAGATGGTGGGGCCGCATGGCCCCTTAACCGAAACCCAACAGGCATTACTGGTGGCGCAAACGGCCGTACCCACCACCGACGCCTACCTGCCCACGGATACGGCCGTTTACCTTCCCGGCCAACGGCTTGACTTGCTCTGGCAGTTGCTTAAAGGCTCGTTAGACGGCCTGGGTTACAGCGCCGCCGACGTGGACGAGGCCACTCAATTGTTTGCCGGGTTGTTTGGTTTCAACCCGGACACAGAGTTACTGGCTGCCCTGGACGGCGAATTTGCGTTGGCGCTCGTTCCGGCTGCCGGGGGCACGGCCGTGCCCGGTCTCAGCGGTGTCCTGCTGGCGGAACACAATCAGCCGGACAGGCTGGCGGATCAGGCCACATCGCTGGCGGCCGGGCTGCCCCGGCTGGGTTTTGCCACCACAAACGACAATGACCTGTTTCAAGTGAATAATCCTGATGGCCGCCCGTTGGTGGTTTATACGGCGGACGGGGCGCGGCTGATCGTGGGCACAGATGTGGCAGGGGTAACGGCCGTGACCACCGCCGCCAACCCCTTAACAACTGCCCCCGCTTACCAGGGCGTCTGGAACCGCCTGCCCGACGAAGCCAGGCCCTTGCTCTTCGCCAACGCCGCCCCATTAGCCGGCCTGTTCAACCTCGATCCCGAAACGCTGCCCATCACTCATGCCGTCATGGGCACAACCAGTGATGACACCATTTCTCGCGCTACGCTTTTGCTGATCTTGGGAGATTAGAGATCAGCGATTGGAGATTAACCCAAATCCCCAATCGCTGATCCCCAATCTCCAATCTCAACATGGACCCACAAAAACAATTAGCCCCTTACCAAGCCCCCTACCAACCCTGGCACACCTTCCAGGAAGCGGAAAAGCAGGAAAAGTTTACCCACCGCACCATCAACATTGTGGTCATTTCCCTGACTGTGGTGGGGTATCTGCCGCTGCTGCTCGATTCCGACTTTTATGATTTGCCCATCTTCCACATGCTGCTGATTTTGGGGTCTGGCATTCTTTACGGCGCGGTGGGCACCAGGGGCATGGTCTGGTTTGAAGAACGCAGCAAAACCCGCCCCTGGTTTATGGCCGTTTATTTTGTGGTGATGATGGGCATTATTGCCTTTACGTTTTGGATTGTGGAGGGGGTGGAAGGAAATGTGTGGCTGCTAATTTTGCCGGTAGCGGCCCAAAGTCTGGCGCTGCCCAGGGTGGGCACGGCCGTTGTCAGCATCAGTTTATTGGGCCTCATTTTCTTTGTCTTCCTGCGCAGCACCTCTCTGGAAAACGCGCTACAGGCCATGCTGCAAATCAGCGCGGCCATGATCTTCACCCTCATCTTCACCTATATTGCCCTGCGGGAAGCAGCCGCCCGCCAACATATTGCCCAATTGGCCGGCGAGCTACATGCCGCCAATTTGCGTCTGGCCGAGTATGCCGCCCAGGCCGAAGAACTGGCTACCACCAAAGAGCGTAACCGCCTGGCCCGCGAAATCCATGACAACCTGGGGCACTACCTCACGGTAATCAATGTGCAGCTAGAGGCCGCCCGCACGGTGATGCCGGAAAACCCGGAAAAGGCAGCCGATGCCCTGCAAAAGGCGCAAAAACTGACCCAGGAAGGGCTGAACGCCATCCGCCACTCCATCAGCGCCCTGCGCGAATCGCCCCTGGAAAATCAAACGCTGCCACAAGCCATTGGGCAGTTGATAACCGAAACACAACAGACAGGACTGCAAGCGGAACTGAAGGTGATTGGGACGCCTGTTGACCTGGAACCAAAGGCCAATCTGACGCTTTACCGGGTGGCGCAGGAGGGGCTGACCAACACGCGCAAACATGCCCAGGCCAGGCAAGTGCAGGTGACGCTGGATTATTCACAGCCACAACAGGTCACGTTGTCGGTGGTGGATGATGGCGTGGGCACGGCCGTGTCCGCCGATGCCGGTTTTGGCCTCATTGGGATTCGGGAACGGGTGCAGCTATTGGGTGGGGAAACGGCCGTGACCACCGCCCCCGATGCCGGCTTCTCCCTCGTTGCCACTATCCCAATTCCACCCGAAACATTTGAACAGTAACGCCGGCAACACCTCGCCCGCCGGGCCTGTCAGGGCAAAGTTGCAGGCAGCGGTCAGGGGTGTTGGCTGCGGGTTGATCTCCACCAGGGGAATGCGGTTGTTTTTCGCTTCCAGCGGCAAAGAGGCGGCCGGCTGCACCAATGATGAGGTGCCAATAGAGAGGAAAATATCGGCGCGGCGGCTGGCAGTCACGGCCGTGTGCAGCCCCACCGCCGGTAAACTTTCACCAAACCAGACCACATCCGGCCGTAAATAACTGCCACACACCGCACAGCGCGGCGGGTTCTCCGTCTCCTCCCAGGTCGGCGCTGCATGGTCATGGTCAAAACACTTCACGCGCAGCAAACTGCCGTGCAGTTCCACCACACGCTGGCTGCCCGCCCGCTGGTGCAGCCCATCTACATTTTGGGTAATCAGCGTAAAATCAGGTACCAGGCGTTCCCACTCCACGAGCGCCAGATGGCCGGGATTAGGCGCGGCCTGCTGCACCAACTGCCGCCGCCAGGCATACCACTCCCACACCAACCGGGGATTCCGCCGGAACGCCGACCGGGTGGCCAGTTCTTCCGGGTCATATTGTGCCCACAAACCTGTCTGCGCCTGCCGGAAAGTAGGAATACCACTCTCGGCCGAAATCCCCGCCCCCGTCAACACCACCACCCGACGCGCCTTTTGCACCAATTGAATCAAACCATCAGGAATAACCATTTACTCACCTCTTCACCCCCACACCTGCTCGTCCTCACAAGCCCAACAACTGCCTGGCCAATAAAAAGTAAATGAGCAGCCCGGTGGCGTCTACGATGGTGGCAATCATCGGGCCACTAATGACTGCCGGATCAATGTGAAACCGGTCGGCCAGGGTCGGCACCAGGGTGGCTACAGTGGTTGACCAGACCACAACGGCGGGCAAAGTTAACCCCACTACCAGCGGAATCTGATGGCCGGCCTGGGGGAAAAACACGTTGATGTAGACAATACCTACCAGGCTCATGGAAATGCCGAGCAGCAGCCCAACCGATACTTCTCGCCACCAGGCAGCGACCACGTTCCCCAATCTCACCTCATCCAGCGTAATGGCGCGGATAATGGTAGCCACCGTTTGCGAACCGGCGTTGCCACCGGTGCCAATAATAAGAGGGATAAAAACGGTGAGAATCACAGCCACTTCCAACAAATCTTGAAACAGGCTGGTGACAGTGCCCGTCAGGGTCGCTGCCAGAAACAAGATCAACAACCAGCCCACCCGCTTCCGATACACCTGAAAAACGGAAACCGCAAAATAGGGCTGATCCAGCGGCTCAGAACCACCGAGGCGTTGAATGTCCTCTGTGGCCTCCTCTTCCAACACATCAAGCACATCATCGGCCGTCACCACGCCTAACAACCGGTTTTCTTCATCCACCACCGGAATCACAAAAAAGTCATAGCGGGATACCAGCTCGGCCAGTTCTTCCTGGTCAGCCGTCACCGGTGCGGAGACCACATTGCCGATCATAATAGAGTCAATGGTGGCTTCGGGCTGGGCCATAATCAGCTTGCGCAGGGGTACCAGGCCAATCAAATGGTTTTCCCTATCTACCACATACAGGTAGTGTAAGGTTTCCGCATCTTCTAGCGAACGCAGATAGTCAAACGTCTGGTTCACTGTCCAATAACGGCGCAGCACGGCCACATCGCGCGCCATCAGGCGGCCGGCTGTTTCTTCTTCATATCCCAACAGCTTTTGTACTTCGGCTGCTTCATCCGGCTCCATCAAACCGATCAAGCGATCCGATACGTCGTCAGGCAGGTCTTCCAGAAATTCAACAGCGTCATCTACGGGCATCTCTTCCAGCAGGTCAGCCAGCCGTTCGTCGGCCACTTTTTCCACCAACTCCTGGCGCACCGGGCTGCCGGTTTCATCCAACACCTCGCTGGCAACTTCCACCGACAGGAGTTCGAAGAGGGTGACGGCATCGTCTGTATCCAGTTCATCCATCAAGACGGCAATGTCTGAGGGATGAACGTTGGCTAACTGTTCTTGCAATGTCGCCAGTTGATTTGTCTCAATGAGTTGTTCAATCGCTTCCAATTCAGGTGGCGTCGTGGGTTCTGTCAAGGTGTTTTCTCCTTCGTGGCGCGTTTAACGTGTCGGATTTTTCTGATCGTGGAGATGCCCCCCAATGGAAAATGTATCCTGCGTACCGGGTGGGCACGGCCGTGATTATACGCCAACACCCACCCCCAGGCATAAAAAAAGCGGGGCAGTGTGCCCCGCTTCTATCGTTCGCCAATTACCGATACTCGTTTCTCGGTTCTACCCGCTATCGGTTCTATCCGCAGCCACAACCACCACTATCATAAGCGGCGCCGGCGCTGTCTTTCGTTTTGAAAGACGACCCACAGCCACAGGATGATACGGCGTTGGGGTTTTCAATTTTGAAGCCGCCGCCCATAATGCTGTCTTCGTAATCAATGGTGGCGCTGCTTAAATACATCATGCTGGTGGGGTCAATGAACACCTTCACCCCATGATATTCAATCAGATGGTCATACGGCCGTGGCTCCGCTTCCAGCGCCATACCATATTGCATCCCGGAACAGCCGCCACCGGCCACAAAAACACGCAGCCCATGATCGGGCACGTTTTTCTGCATCAGCAGCGTCTTGACCATATCTGCCGCTGCGTCTGTGAGATAAATACTGTCAACTGCCGTTTGTTCCATCAGTTCCATGTGCTTTTCCTCTTTCAGGCCATGTGGCCTGGATAGTTTTTGATCTTTGGTCAAATTCTAACAATGAAGCGGACTCGTGTCAATTTTGATTAAGCCGCAAATAACGTTCTTCAACCCAGCCAATTGTCCCATTGCCGGTAGCTATTTCCCGCCAGGCCACACCGCCCCGGTTGGCGCGCCCTGGCTGCAAGATCACAACTTCCTGGTCTTGTAAGATCAGCAAGTTCTGGCCACCCGGCGAACGTTGCAGCCACATCACACCGCCGGCCAGATTCATCACGGCCGTTTGCCCCACAACAGGCGTTGGCGTCACGGTGGGCGTGGGGGTGAGCGTAGGTGAAGGGGTCGCGGTTGCGGTGGGCGAGTTGGTCGGTGTGGGCGTAAACGTCACCGGCGTCGGCGTAAAAGCAGAGGTAGCTGTGGCGGTAGCTGTAGCTGCTGGCGTTGTTTCCAGGCTGGCAGTGGTTTCGTTGCCCGTCACAGGCGCTTCTGTTTCTTCTTCCGCTTCCTGGCCTGGGGGCGGGCCGCCAAATGCGCCGCTGGCGGGCGTCAGCGCCGCATTGGGATCAGGGGTGGCAGCCGGTTCTGCTGCCCCGTTGGCCGCTGTCAGGTCATTCTCAATGCCGCCCGCAAGGGAACCATTGTCAGCATCGGCCAGGGCAGATGATGTTTCCGTAACTGTATCGGCGCTGAGTGCAGATGAAGTGGCCGTCGCTACCAACGCCGGGTCCAGGGGCACACCCGCCAGAAAAAAGCCCAAAAACAACAGCATCAAGGCCAGCGCATAGCCGGTATATGTTTTTACCTGAAAAGCGATGCGTGTCCCCCCCAACCCGATGCGGGCCGCCAAACCAGGCGATTGGGCAATGTAAGCCAGGATGACCATGACAAACGCGCCGCCAAAAGTGACGCCCATGCCAATCAATGTCCACGTTGGAAAACCCATGCGCCGGATTATAACCAGTTTGCCAATGCCGCAAAAAAATAACAGTTCCCATTCATTATTCAAATAAACAAAGGTGCTGCCGTCATACCTCTTGTGGCCGGTGCTTCACCACGCATCACGGCCGTTACCCATTCCCCTACCTCTCCGTTATAATCTTCACACCATGCAAACCCTTAATCTGAAACCGAATCATAAGGCGGTGCGTGACTATTACGCGGCGCTAGGGCAGACGCAGCAGTTGAGCGACATCACCAATGACCCCATTGTGAACGCTTTGCCACCATTGACAATCATAGACAATCCGTAGGGGCGGGACAGGTGGGTATTACCTATGCCACACCAAGAAGCCTCATCCCCGCCTGTCTCGCCCCGCTTTCCTTTCCACGGTCAAAGCGGGCGAGACGGCGCGGGACAACGTTCTCCGTTTTGACCAAATTTTTACCGCGCCGTCCCGCCCCTGGTATCATAAAGTTGGCAAGGGAACGAGACTGTTCCCGCCCCAGAGACATAGATCTCGGCTGGTAGATGAGACCGTTCCCTTGCCCACAATTCAAAATTACTCTACCCTGTAAAGCGATAGAAGCCAACCGACCCAGAAACCGCACACCCGCCCCCAGGTTGTTAAGCCTGATGGTAGACAGGTTCAGATTTGCCTGAGAGGACGAAGAGAATGCTGAGACACCAAGCTCGTATACCAGGTTGTTGGCGGACCTCAGGCGCTTGTATTTGGTCGGTTTGGACACATAAGGAGAGCAACAATGAACAACAATCCATTGTATGTGGGCGTAGACATGAGCAAAAGCCATTTTGACGCCGCTATTTGTCCAGAACGTGAGCCCATTTCGTTGGGCAAATACGCCAATGACCAGGCAGGCTGGACACAGTTTGTTAAAGAAGCGACGGCGGCGGCGAAAAAGCAAGGCTATCAAGCTATTCACCTGGTGGTTGAACCAACAGGTGGCTATCAACTGCCGCTGGTCGCTTTTGTTTTTGACCATGAATGGCAAGTCAGCCTGCCCAATCCCAAACGCGTGCGGGATTGGGGCAAGGGGATGGGAACGCGAGCCAAAAATGACCCCCTGGACAGCCGCATCTTGGCTCAATTCGGCATGGCCTGCCGGCCAGAACCGGAAAATCAGTTGCCGGAAGCGGTCGCCAGTCTGGACAGCTTGCTGCGGCGGCAAGAAGATTTGCAGAAAATGTGGCGCAGCGAGAAAAATCGCGCGGAGGCGTTGGATTACAAGACCAGCGCCTCGCCAGCCGTTAAAGAGAGCGTGGAGCGTTTGATAGCCTGGCTGGAAAAAGAACTGGCCGAAGTTGAAGCGGCCATCAAGGAACTGCTCAATAAGCACCCTGACTTGAAACAAGAAGCCCGCCTGCTGGAAACGGTCGCTGGCGTTGGGGACAAAACCGTCCTGCCGTTGTTGGTTTTCCTCCATCGCTGGCAGGCTCGCACCGCTGGCCAAGGCACGGCCAAGGGGTTGGTTGCCTTCGCCGGACTTGACCCACAGGAGAATAGCAGCGGCAGTTCGGTCTGGCGGCCGCCAACGATTTCTAAAATGGGCTGTCGTTTTACTAGACATAAACTATTCATGGCGGCCAAAGGAGGGGTTAAAGCTCGTTCAGGTCCGCTGCGTTCTTTCTACGACCGGCTGCGCGGCCGAGGCAAAGCCTACCGGCTTGCCCTCATCGCCGCCGCCCGCAAGATTTTGGTCTGGGCCTTTGCTGTCTTTTCGCGCAAGACGCCTTTCGACCCTTCCTTGCCGGTTCACAATCCAGCCTAAAATTCAAATTCGCCCTTGACCCCACTGAGAGAATCTACGGCCATGTGCGACCATGTGATTGTGAATTGAGAATTGCCGCTGTTTTGTTATTCAGGTTGGCAACGGCCGTAATTTGGGATATTTTCCCCCCCTTGTGAAGAGTGAAAGATGGTTGCCTGGATTGGTGGCCCTGGCGCTGCTGGCGCTGGCGGCATTGTGGGTGGGGCGGGCCTTTTGGCCGGGGCGGGTGCTGCTGCCGCTGGATATTGTGGCGCAGCAGTGGGCGCCCTGGCAGCAGCCCAACCAGACCGTCACCGTGCATAATGACATGCTGACGGATGTGGTCAATTATATTTACCCGGTGAAGGCGTTTATGGCCGCTCAGGTGCGCGGCGGCACATTTCCGCTGTGGAACCCTTATGTCTTCACCGGGTATCCCTTCACCTACAATACTCAGGCGGGCCTGTTTTACCCTCTGTCTGTTTTTTACTATCTGCTGCCGCCGGTCACGGCCGTAGACCTGACCATTTTCACACAACTGCTGCTGGGCCTCTGGTTCATGTTCCTCTATTTGCGCCAGATACACCTGCGGCGGCTGGCGGCCCTGACAGGCGCTGCCGCTTTCATGTTTAATGGTCTCATGGTGGGCTGGCTGGAGTGGCAGGTCGTCCATGCCGCCGTCATCTGGCTGCCGTTGTGCCTCTACTTCGCCGAGCGCGCCGCCCAAAAAATGGACCCCCCCCGTCCGATTACGGATTACCAGTTACCGGTTACCGATTACCGATTACCGCTCACCGACCTCATCCTCCTCGGCGTCGCCTTCGCCCTGCCCTGGCTGGGCGGCCATTGGAGTTGGGCGGTGTATGCCAGCCTGACGGCCGTCCTCTATCTGGTTTTTCGCCTGTCCATCGTTCAAGATGGCTGGCGCTGGCTGCGGCGGGGGGAAGTGGATGTGGGCCGGCGGTTGAGGGTGACGGTCACGGCCGTGATCCTACCTCTGGGCATTGGCCTGGGCCTCAGCCTGATCCAGCTTTTGCCCGCCGTCCATTACCTGAGCCAGTCCAACCGCAAAGCATTAAGCCTGGCCGAATCCATGAGCCAGGGGTTGCTCAACCGGGGCGTTGTCTATCTGATGCCCAACTTTTTTGGCAATACGGCCCATCAAAACTGGTGGGGGCCGGCCAATAGCAACTTTGCCGAGACGGTTGTTTACAGCAGCATTCTGGTCTTGCTGCTGAGTGGGCTGGCCTTGTGGTTGCGCCGGGATTTTTACAGCCACTTTTTTGCCACCTGGGGCGGGGTGACGCTGCTGTGGGCATTGGGCACACCGGCGTATTTATTGCTGTACCCCTTCCCGCCGTTTAACGGCATCCAGCCCAGCCGCGCCGCTTTTCTGGTGGGCGTTTGCCTGGCGGTGTTAGCGGCGCTGGCCATGGACGGGCTGATGCAGCCCACACTGGCAAAACCGCATACCTTGTGGCGGGCGGCGCTGCTAATCGCCGGATTGATGGTGCTGCTCACGGCCGTGTACACATTCCACTACCGCGCCGACGTCCTGCGCACCTGGGATTACCTGCAAGGGCAGGTGGGCTGGTTTATCGTTTTCCTGGCCGGTTCGCTGCTGTTGTTGGCGGCGCGGCTGCGTGGCGGGCTGCCGCCCCGCGTGTTTGGCCTGCTGGTCTTGGGCTGGATAGTGGCCGACCTTTACCTGTTTAGCCATGATTACAACACCATCGGCCATACGGCCGACCTGTACCCGGACACGGCCGTGACCACCTACCTGCAACAAGATACCGAACCCTACCGCATCACCACCCCGCCCGTCGGCCCCGCCTTCATGCCCAATACCAACATGCTCCTGGGCATCGCCAACCTCAGCGGCTATGAGCCGGGCGTCTTGCAACGCATTTCCAACCTGGTAGCTCTGGTGGAGGGCACCAATCCCGACCACTTTGGCCGGGCCATTATGGTGGAGACGGCGCCGGATTCACCCTTGCTGGATTTATTGAATGTGAAATACATCGTCACCAAAAACGATTATTGGGCCGCTGCGTCCGTCGTGGGCGCGGCTCAACCCGATGTGGCCATCTGGGCGGCGCTACCGGTAGAGCAGAGCTTCACGCTGAACCAGGCCGGACTCCAGCGGCTCGACGTGGCTTTGCAACGGCCGTCTGATGCCAGCGGCCCGGTGACCGTTCGTGTTTTATCCGAAAACGGTCTGTATGAATTTGCCCATGCCACCCTCGATGTGGCTGACTTGCCGGCAGAAGGGTGGGCTTCGTTTTATTTTGCGCCCTTCCCTTCGGTCTGGGGGCGTGATTTTCGCTTCCGGGTGGAAGATGAAAATAGAGCGACGTTGGCCGGTCTGAACCAGGCAGGGGAGGTCGCCTTTGTCGCCCATTATTTGCCGCGTCCGGGGCTGGTCTATGAAGAGGGCGTGACCAGAGTGTATAGCAACGAGCGGTATCGGCCGCGCGCTTTTGTGGCGCCAGAGGCACAAATTGTGGCCGACGAGGCGGCGGCGCTGGCGGCGCTGGCGCAACATGGCGACCAGCTGGCCGAGGTCGTCTTTATTGAACTGGAAGGGCAGCTCCCGCCACCAGAAGTGGGCACGGCCGTAACCTCCCCCGCCCAAGCCACCATCCGCTCCTATGAACTAAACCGCGTAGAAATTGAAGTGACCACCGAAGCGCCGGGCTTCCTGGTGCTGTCTGACACCTATTATCCCGGCTGGCGGGCAACGGTAGATGGGGAGGCTACGGCCGTGTACCGCGCCAATTCCCTGCTGCGGGCCGTGTACGTCCCGACGGGAACCCATACCGTCACCTTCACTTTCCGGCCAACTGATTTTATGGCCGGGGCAGCCATCAGTCTTTTGACATTGAGCCTGTGTCTGTCTGGATTAAGCTATGCTTTTTGGCAGCGGCGCACCCGGCATGAAAAAGGGACGCCAATTCTCTCAGATGACGCGGATAAAAGAAGCGCAGCCGTAAACAATGAGTGATAAAGATTCTCGTCGCTGGCTCTGGCTGATTATGGGCGCTTATTTTGTGCTGGCAGTAGGGTACAGCATCGCCGTGCCGCTGGCGGAAACGCCGGACGAAAGTGAACACTTTCGTTACCTGCAACACATGGTGCTGGCGAGGCAACTGCCGGTGATGCAGCCGGTATATGAAGACAATGATACGTTGGAAGCACACCAGCCACCCGGTTTATACCTGCTGGGGGCGGCGCTGACAGGCTGGGTTGAACAGGACCCGGCCGACAATTTGCCACCCAACCGTTGTTTTTCATTTGACCCAGACGACGACGGCCGTCAACATGCCTACCTGCATCGCCCTGAAGAATGGCCGCCCCAACGCGGTGTGTACCAGGCATTCCAACTGATGCGCTGGCTAGATGTGCTGTTTGGCCTGGGTACGGTCTGGCTGGCGTATCGGTTGGGTCGCCAGGTTGTGCCCGGCGACGGGCGTGTGGGGGTATGGGCGGCGGCTTTGCTCGCCTTTAACCCCCAATGGGTTCACATTACCGCCAGCTTTAATAACGATGTGCCCACCACTTTCCTGGGCGCAGCCATTATCTATTTGTGCATCCGGGTGTCGCAGCGGGGGCGGATAGGGGACACGGCCGTACTCGGTCTCCTGCTCGGTCTCGGCTTCCTGACCAAATTTGCCCTGCTCGCTTTTTGGCCGCTGGCTTTTTTAGCCGTTATCCGTTATCCGTTATCCGTGAGCCGTAAACCGGCTACGGATTACGAATTACGGATTACGGATTACCGATCACGGATTACCGATTACCGATTACGGCTTACCGATTACCGATTCTCCCTCTTCTCCCAACTCCTGCTGGTGACAATTTTGCCGCTGCTGGTAGCCGGCTGGTGGTATTGGCGTAATTTCCGGTTATATGGCGACCCGCTGATGTGGGACGTGACGCTGGCGGCCAAGGGCAGCGTGATTGCCCGCGCCGCTCCCTTTGGCCTGGCCGATTTGGGCGAATTGGTGGTAACGCATTTTCAGTCGTACTGGCTCTGGTTTGGCTGGCTGACGGTGAAAGGGCCGGGTTGGGTGTATTGGCTCATTTTGCTGGTAGTGGTCACGGCCGTGACCGGCCTCATTACCCTGCTCTGGCGATGTCATTTACCGGTGAATTGGGTGGCATTGGCTTTTTGTGGTCTGGGAGTGACCGTCATTTACGCCTCGCTGTTGCAATACGCCCAAAGCATTAACTGGACGGGTTATCAGGGGCGGCTGGCTTTTGCCGCCGCCGCGCCCATCGCCGTATTGCTGGCGGTGGGGCTGTATAGTGTAAATCGGCGCTGGTTGGGCACGGCCGTTGCCGCCGCTCTGTTTGCGCTGGCCGTGCTGGCCGTGCCGCTCATCATCCTGCCTGCCTTTCCCCGGCCACAGATTTACCAGCCGGCGCCCGACCTGACGCGCACCTGTATGCGTTTTGCCGGGGGTTTGCAGGTGGAGGTGGTGGAGGCGCCAACGGCCGTGAAACCGGGTGACTGGCTGTCGGTGACGGTGTATGGCTATGGGCTGCGGGACACGGCCGTGACCCAAACGATAGCCGCGCAATTGATTGGTCGGGATGGGCAGGTGGTGGGGCAGGCAGCAGCCCCCCTCCCCTGGGGCAAAGGGGATGTTGTCTCCACAACCCTAACCATTTCCGTCACCGCTTCCCTGCCCGCGCGGGGTGTGCTGGCCGTGGGCATGATGGATGAACACGGCCAATGGCAAACGGCAACCAGCGCCACCGGTCGCATCCTGGATATTCCCCTGGGGGTACAGGTGGTGAAAATTGCCCCGGCACGGCCGTTCGTCGCGCAACCGGAGGTGGAGACGGCCGTTAACTTTGGTGATCTACTCTCTCTCATTGGCTATGATTATGATCCCCAGGCCCAAACCATCACCCTTTACTGGCAGGCGACAGCCCCCATGACAGCCGATTACACCACCTTCGTCCACGTCCTGGACGAAAACGGCCAGATCATCACCCAGGCCGATGGGCAACCACAACAGGGGGCCTACCCCACCAGCATGTGGGACGTTGGTGAAGTTGTGGCCGACAGGAAACAGATCATAATCCCGGCCAATGGCGCCAACGCACACCTGGCCATTGGCGTTTATCTTTGGGAGTCTGGCGAACGACTGCCGGCTTATACACCCCAAAACGAGTTATTATGGGATAACCGCTTGATTGTGCCCCAGCGCCGGGATTAAACCGTATGAACCAGAATCAGTTGGGCCGGTGGCTGGCCATCCTCCTTTTGCTCCTCTTTTTCGCCCGCCTGCTGCATACAGAGTCGCTTAAGTCCATTACCTTTGACGAACCGGTACATGCCCTCAACGCTGTGCAATACTTTCAGGCAAAGCCAATGGTACCTACGATCAACAATCCTCCACTTATCCACGCAGTCATGGGGCTACTGGTTTACCTCACCGGCCTGACATACGACATGGGTTACGAACATGATGTGTGGGAGTGGGGCAACGGCTTTGACATCGCCCACGTTTTTTTCTGGCAAATCAATGAAAATTGGCCGCAGTTTTTCTGGGTAAGCCGCCTGGCCGTTATGTTTCTGGCACTCTTCCTGGCCTCTCTGGTGTTTCGCTGGGCCGGCCAGCTTCACGCCAGTTCTGCGGCCGCCCTGTTTGCTTTGCTGCTGCTGACATTTGATCCCAACCTGCTGGCTGTTAGCTCCCTGGCCTCCACCGACCTGGGTATTGCCGCCTTTTTCACACTGGCCGGGTATGCTCTCTGGCGGTACTGGCGCCATCCTTCGTGGGGGCGGCTGGTATGGGCCGGCATCACCGTTGGCCTGACCCTTGGCGCTAAATTCTCCGGCGTTGTCCTCGTGCCGGCTATGCTGCTGATGGTGGTCTATCGTTGGTGGTCATTGGATCGGTCAAGGATGGGGGCGGTGCGGGCGGTGGGCACAACGGCCGTGATCCTGGCTATTGCCGCTTTTGTGCTGCTGGCTATTTACCGGTTTCAGGTTTCTCTGTTGGTAGACGATTACCAGTTTCAACAGGCCCATTTTAGCGAAGGGCATGAAGCCTATTTGCTGGGCAAAACCAGCATGTCTGGCTGGTGGTATTATTACCCGCTTGTGTTCCTGGCAAAAACGCCAACGGGGCTGCTGGTTTTGTTGGGCATCGGTTTAGGGTTGTGGGCGATGAATCGCTCACTACGAACAAGGTGGGAGCTTGTGTGGCCGCTGCTGCTGGCGGCGGCGATTTTTGCGGCCACGCTTACCAGCAGTGTCAATATCGGTTATCGTTATTTATTGCCCGCATTGCCGCCCCTGTTTGTCTTTTTAGGCCACCTGGTTTTGCCCCGCACCCCGGTTGTGTGGCGTGGGGTCACGGCCGTGGCCCTGGCCGCCTTCATCCTGGCCAGCGTCCGTATTCACCCCCATTACATTTCTTTTTTCAACGCCCTGGCCGGGGGACCGGACAATGGCTGGCGGATTGCGGTAGATTCTAACCTGGATTGGGGGCAAGACCTGGAAGCAGTGGGACGTTACCTGGCCGAACGGGACATTGTGGATGCTCATATTTCCTGGTTTAGCACGGCCATGCCCAAACGCTATGGCATTCCGGGTACATCTTTCCTCACCACGCCACCGTCACACCGCGACCTGATCAATGACGATTGGTTCCCAGAACGGCCGTTGCCCGGCATCTATGCCATCAGCGCCACCCAACTGGCCGGGCCTTATTTGCATGACAAGGCGGAGCAGATGACCTGGTTTCGCCAACGACAACCGGACGATAAAGTCGGCTATTCCTATTTTATCTATGACGTAAAAGCCGTTGGCGACCCGGCAGGGCTGGCGCTTTCTGGCATCGGCATTGCCATGTTAGAGCCGGATAATCTGGCCTTGATGACGAAAATGGCCGGGGGTAACAATGTCCGGTTGCGCCGGTTTGACGGCCGTACCAGTTTCCTCTGGCCCGGCGGCGGCGGCGTGGAATCCGTGTGGACGGCCGTTGGCGACGGCCATCTACCCACCCATCCCTTGCTGCAAAAGCTGTATCCGCCCACAGGCCCCACCCTCCTGGGCGAACGAGAGCTAGACGGCCAGACCTGGCGTTACGCGCTGTATCAATGGGCGCAATCACCCATTCAGCCGCCCGTGCAGGCAGCAAATACGGCCGTATTCGGCGAGACCCTGCAATTTCTGGGGTATGAGGCGGCAGAATATGTGGCGGGACGGCCGTTGGAACTGCTGACGTATTGGCGGGTGAAAGAGCGGGACGGCCGTGACCTCAAACTGTTTGTGCATGTGCTGGACGAAACCGGCGCTCTGGTCGCCCAACACGATGGCCTGGATGTGGCAACCGGCGAATTGCAGCCGGGTGACGAGTTTGCCCAACTACATACACTCTCATTGCCTGACGACCTGCCGCCAGGACAGTACACGGTGCAAACCGGCGTCTACGATCCCACCACCCTCACTCGTCTCCAGATCTCAGTTGGTGAGCCATATCAGGATCACCTGCCCCTGTTTACCAGGAGAATTGAGTAAGTGACCATCATCTCTTACCCAATTCTCCCTCTTTATTAACGCAAAATCGTGACAGAGGCGCTGTCGCACTGCCCCCAAGGGGTAATGTACTCTCTCCCCCGGTTGGCTACATACACGTCGTTGGTATTGGTGTCCACTGTCACCGCAAATGGCTCCTTTCCCTGCACCGGAATGGTGGTAATGATGGCGCCCCGGCGGAGGACGGTCACGGTGTTATCCCGCCGGTTAGTGACAAAAGCATCACCGGTGTTGGGGTTGACGGCTACACCCCAGGGAAAATCCCCTACAGTCGCATTAAAATGCACCGTTGTGCCTGTCATCACCGTCACCGAATCACTGCCTCGCTCCGGGTCGTCAAACGGGCCTGGATTGGTGATATAGACCAGCCCGGTTTGGGGATCAACGGCAATCTGGCGAGAGTGTGTGGCCGTATTAAACATGGTTACTGTTTGCGTGGGGATATGGAACACAGAGATGTTGTTCTGGTATTGGGCATTTTTCTCATAATGGGCGGCATAAATGTAACCGCGCGCGGGGTCTATAGCCAGGTCAATTACCCGCGTCCCCAGCCGGTGGCTGCCAATCACCGTGGTACCGTCAATCACGTACATGATGCCCTCGGCCCCGGCCGTATATACATACCCGGTATTGGGATCAACCACTACGTCTATAAACCAGGCATCCCAGGCGGGATTCATATCAAAAACCACGTTCTGTACCAGTGTGGAACCATTAAAGACCTGAATGGCGCGATCCAGATCGGGCACATACACATAGTTATTGACGGGATTAAATGCCACGCCGCGCGGTTCATAATAACGCTCGCCCATGCTCACCAGGTTGACGCCGTTAATTCGGGCTGTGCCGCCATGAATGGCAGCCACATACACATCGGCGGAATTAATATCGGCAGCCAGGGCTATGGGCCACGACCCGGCGGGGTCTTCCGGCCAGGTTGGGGGAATGTTGACGGTTCCCACCCATTGGCGATTGTGGAAAACGTTCACATTGCTGCTGTATTCGTTCATAATGTAAACGTGCCCACCAATAGGATTAAAACCGGCTGCGCCCGGACATCTGGCGTTGTCGGTGGGGATATTGCTCACAAATTGCGGCACAGGCACCGGTGTGGATGTAAAAGTAGGGCTGGGGGTGGGGTCTTTTCTGACGATTGGGAAATAAAAAGGTGTCCCCTCTATACCGGCTGTGAGCTGCGGTTGATCGTTTCCCCGCGCCGGGAAAACAAAGACGATCAGGCTGATCAGGCCTAAAAATAATAAAATGCCAATCAGGTAGGTCTGATGTGGGCGGTTGAACTTCACAGTGAATCTCCTTTGAAAATTATGAATTATGAAGGATGAATTATGAATTTTCATTGATCCCTTCTCCTTCATTTTGGTAGAAATCAATAACGGCGCTGACGGCCGTTTCCCAACAAACCATCTACTTTATCAAAAAAAAAAAAACCACCAAAATCGGTCGGGCAGGACGCTCATTCAGTTCAGGCACATGGTAAGCAGTTCAGGTATACTTCCGGTCATGACAACCGTTACCCTACTCCAAAACAAACGCATTTTGTTGGGCGTTACCGGCTCCATTGCCTGTTACAAGGTAGTAGACCTGGCCTCCAAGCTGACCCAGGCCGGGGCGCAGGTGGAAGTGATCCTGACCGAAGCGGCGCAGCAGTTTGTGACGCCGCTGGCCTTCCGCTCGGTGACGGGGCAGCCGGTATACACCAGCATGTGGGACCTGGCCGACCATGTGCGCCACGTGGGGCTGGCCGAAAATGCCGACCTGTTTGTCATCGCCCCGGCTACGGCGCACACGCTGGCCAAACTGGCTTATGGCCTGGCCGACAATTTGCTGACGGTGACGGCATTGGCCGCCCGCTGCCCTATTTTGGTAGCCCCAGCGATGGATGGCGGCATGTTTGAACACCCGGCCACACAGGCCAACGTGGAGACCTTGCGGCAGCGCGGCGTCTCGTTTGCCGGGCCGGTGACGGGGCGCATGGCCTCCGGCCTCTCCGGTTTGGGGCGGATGATGGAGCCGCCGGAACTGCTGGCACACATCCGGCTATCGCTGGCGCAAAAGGGGCCGCTGCACGGCCGTAAAGTGGTCGTCACCACCGGCCCCACCCGCGAAGCCATTGACCCGGTGCGGTTCATCAGCAATCGCTCCACCGGCAAGCAGGGGTTGGCGGTGGCCCAGGCAGCGCTGGACGCGGGCGCAGACGTGACGTTGATTTATGGCCCCCTGGCGGAGCCGGTACCGTATGGGGTCACGGCCGTGCCCGTGCATACCACGCAGGAAATGGGCGAGGCCACGCTGACGGCCGTGCAAAACGCTGACGCCCTCTTCATGGTCGCCGCCGTAGCCGATTTCCGCCCCGGCACGCAGTCTGACCGCAAAATCAAGAAGACAGACGAGGCATGGGGGCTGGCTATTGGCCTGGAAGTGACGCTGGACATCTTGAGCGCGGTCAAGGAACAGCGCGAAAAGACCGGCTACCCCCGCGTGGCGCTTGGTTTTGCCGCCGAGACGCACGACGCTTTTGAGTACGGCCGTCAAAAACTCTTGCGTAAGGGTCTCAACTTTATCGCCGTCAATGACGTGCTGGCTGAAGGCGTCGGTTTTGAACACGACACCAACCGGGTGCTGCTGCTCAGTTCGGCCGGGGTGGTGGAAGAAATACCGTTGCAAAGCAAAACGGCCGTGGCCGAACGGTTGGTGTATCATGTAGCCAAAACGTTGAATGGCAGCTAAATGAGATTGGAGATTAGAGATTGGAGATTGGAGATTGGTGATTGGTGAATCTCCAATCTCCAATCTCCAATCTCCCCCCAACAATGAACAAACAGCAAATCCACCAAGACCTCTCCACCCACTTTTCTAGCGACGAACTGGTTTTATTGGCCGGGCGGGTGGGCGTGAATTTTAACACCCTCGGCGGTAAGACCATGCCGGATAAGGCCGGGTCGTTGATCAGCAAGGTGGAGCGCAACGGCCGTTTGCGGGAGCTGGTCTACTGGATGGTGCAGGCCAAACCGGCGCTCAAAGTGACGTACCAGGCGCAATTGCAGCGGGAATCCGCGCCCAAAGACAGCCGCCTGGAATGGCTGGACAGCCTGGCGGCCGGCGAAGGCCCGGCCATCGAAGAACCCCCCACCATGCGCTGGGACAGCGACGAACATCCGCGACCAGACGGCTAAAGCAAAATATAGCCTGACAGGTTCTCTGAAACCTGTCAGGTCTGCCTGAAAGCAATTTCCTGGGCCGCCCGCGCCATGAGGGGGATCATCATTTCAAAGGCGGCAAACCGCTGATCTTGTGTCTGGCCGCGTTTATAGCGGATGTAGATTTGGGCGATAATGACGGTGAGCCGAAACAGCCCCAATGTATGGTAAAAAGAAATATCATGCACATCACGGCCTGATTGGTGGGCATACCGTTCAACCAGTTCGGCGCGGGTGAGAAAGCCCAAATTGCCCAACGGCATCATGGAAGCGGCCTGCATGTAGGGTGGGTCATCCGGCTGCGTCCAGTAACAAAGCAGCGCCCCCAGATCACACAATGGGTCTCCCAACGTACACATGTCCCAATCAAAGATTGCGACCATCTGGCCGGGATCATGGGCTGCCAGCATGACGTTATCCAGCTTGTAATCGTTGTGTACCAGGGAAACCTGGGTGGAAGCGGGCAAATGGTGCCGCAGCCAATGGTACACGGCATCCATTTCCGGCAGGTCTTCTACTTTGGCGGCGTGCCAGCGTTTGTACCAACCCTCAATTTGCCGCTCCACAAAACCTTGTGGTCTGCCCAATTCGGCCAGGCCGACGGCCGTATAATCCACCGCATGAAACCGGGCCAGGGCGTCTACCAATGCCAGGCTCATGCGGCGGGTGGCGTCGGGAAAATCCCGGTATTCCGGCGGAATAGAGCGGCGCACCACCACGCCCTGCCGCCGTTCCATGATGAAAAAGTCAGCGCCGATCACGGCCGTGTCATCACAATACAAAAACGCTTGCGGCGCATACGGAAATGCCCGGTGCAGCACAGACAGCACCCGGTATTCCCGGTTCATATCGTGGGCGGCATGGGCCACCGGGCCGAGGGGCGGGCGGCGCAAGACGTATTCATGTGTGCCATAGTCGAGCAGGTAGGTGAGGTTGGCCGCACCGCCGCCGAATTGACGGATCGTCAGGGGGTTGGTTGTGCCGGGCAGACGGCCGTGTAAATAAGCCGCCAGCGCCGTTTCATCCAGTTGTTCATCGGGGCGTACTGCGATTGTGTCGTCCATCTTTCCCTCGGTCAGGAATTATGTCACACGGCGATTCGATTTCCCAACAAACTCTGGATCTCTTTCAATAAATCACGAAAATCAAACGGTTTGTGCAAAAAGCTGACACTTTTTTTGTTGACTTTATGCCGAAAGGTTTCTTCTTCTTCATAGCCGGACAGGAAAATGACCGGAATGTCATCCCGTAAATTGATCATTTTGTAGTAAGCGGCTTCGCCGGATAACACAGGCATGGTCATATCCATCACCACCAGGTCTATTTCCTGGAGACGTTCGGCAAACAACGCCAGCGCGGTTTTGCCATTGTCGGCGGCGAGAGTGGTGAAACCTTGCAGTTTAAGCAAGTCTACCAGCGCAGCCCGGATCACCGGCTCATCATCTACCACCAGAATGCAGCCGGTGGGGACGGCCGTTGGCGTTGGCGGCGCGGGAACCGGGGCCACCTCATCAGCGGTGGTAGTTGGCAGCAGCACGTGGAACGTGGTGCCTTTGCCCGGCTCACTTTCCAACTGAATCGTGCCCTGGTGATGATGCACAATACCCAAAACGGCGGCCAGGCCTAAACCTCGCCCGGTAAGTTTTGTGGTGTAAAATGGATCAAAGATACGCGCCTGGGTTTCGGCGCTCATGCCCACCCCCTCGTCAATCACAGACATATGCACAACTTCAGTGGTAGGCGTCCCCTGAGAGGGGGGTATGTGGTGCAGAATTTCCGTCGGCGCCTGTTTTACGTTGGTGACAATGGTGACCTTACCGGGACGGCCGTCATATGCCTCGGCCGCATTAACAATCAGGTTCATTACCACCTGCTGCATTTGCCCCTGGTCGGCCATTACATTGGGCAGGTGTGGTTTCAGGCTCGTTTCCAGCGCCACATTTTTGGGCAAGGCGGCCTGTAAAATGGCTACGTTTTGCTCAATGAGATGGTTGAGATTGATCGGCTCAGAAGTCACGTGCCCCTTCCCCGTATAAGCCAGCAGTTGGCGCGTAAGCAGGGCAGCCCTTTCAACCGTCTGCAATACATTATCCAGGTGTTGGCGGGCAGCCTGGGGCTGATTCACTTTCAGAGAGGCCAGCGTACCCTGACCCATAATGGCCATCAGCAGATTATTAAAATCGTGGGCAATGCCACTGGCTAACACACCCAGGCTTTCCAACTTTTGCGCCCGCTGCATGGCTTCTTCAATTTGTCGCTGTTCCGTAATATCACGCGCGGCGCCAATAATACCAACCACCGATACATGGTTATCATCCCATACCGGGTACATATTGTCTTCAATCCAGTGCATATTGCCGTCTTTGTCAATCAGACGAAAGCGCATTATTTGCGGCTTGCCTGTGGTTATCTTCCGCAAGTGCCGCCTGACTTTTGGTAAATCCTCTGGGACTATGAGTTTCTCCCACAGTCTTGAATCCATTAACTCTGCATCGGCATAACCAGTGATGCGCATACCAGCGCCGGTAATCCATTCCAGCGCAAAACCACCGTCCGGGGAAAAACGACCGGCGTAAGCATAATCGGACGTAAGTTCAGACACAACCTTCAGGCGGGCCTCATTTGCCCGCAAGGTTTCTTCCATCTGCTGGCGCTCCCGAATTTCCTGCCGGGCCTGTTCATACAGCCAGGCCGTATTCATGGCCACGGCAATCTGGCGCGCCAATGTTTCAATGGCTATCACATCAATATCACTAAAACAGTTCAGGTGAGGGCTTTGGATATCAATGACGCCGATGGATTGAGACGCCTGAATGATGGGCACGGTGAGTTCGGAACGGGTTTGGGTGCGGTCTCTGGCTAAACTAACATAGAGGGGTTCTTTGCTAACATCATTGACAACCAATGGTTTGCCATTACTGACAACCCAGCCAATTATGCCAACTGTTTTAGGCTGGGTATGGTCATAGGGAAACAGGTTTTCATAGTGACCGGCAATGGCCTTGAGGCGTACACAGTGCCCTTCTACCAGGAAAATGGCCACGTGGTGGTAGTCAAACAGCTTTTGCACCAGCAAAGCCGCCCGCTGCAACAATAACCGCATATCTAATACAGAGCCGATTTCGTTGCTGATATTACTGATAAGGGTCAGATGGTTCAGGTGTTGCCGGATGGCTTGTTCGGCCGCAACTTGTTCGGTGACATCCCGAACAAAAGCGGTGTACAGTTCCTGACCCTGTACCTGAGAAATGGACACATGCATGGGAAATTCTTCGCCGTTGGCGCGACGGCCGTGTTGAAAGGGCGCCGATGCGATGAAGTGACCGGCGCTGTCAGTCCCGTCAAACTCAACTTTGTAATACTTGTATTGTTCACGCATCCGCTCCGGCAAGAGGGTCTGCGCATCTTTACCAATCAGGCATCTGCTTTTGTAGCCGAACATAGTTTCGGCGGCAGGGTTGACCATGACTATATGAAAGTCAGTATCCATGGTAATGATAGCGTCACTGGCCCCGTCCAGAATGCCTTGCAGCCGGGCCTCATTGTCGCGCAGAGAGATTTCCACGCGCCGCCGCTCTTCCAGTTCACTTTGAAGCTGTTCATACAGGCGCGCATTGCGCATGGCAATGGCCGCTTGATCCGCAAAAGCCTGTAGCGAATCGGCAATGTCGGCGGAGTAAAAACCAGGCGTGGCGCTATCAAAGTTTAGAAACCCAACAACCGTGTCTTCAACAATAATTGGCGCGCCGACGTAAGAGCGAACCCAATCGAACGCCGGCATCATAATCCATCGCTGGTCGTTATGGGTATCGGGAATAATGCACGGTTGTTTCGTTTGCGTCATTTGCCGGAGATGGTATGTCTCGGCAATGGGGATTTGCCAGGAGGACGTCTCGGCAGGGTACCTATGGCAGCCGGTTGCTCTTTTGACGGTGGTATACAGGCCGTGATTTAGGAGGATACTGGCCGTGTCATAGGGAATAACCCGACCGGCAAACATGATAATCTGGTCTAGTACTTCCTCATAATCAAGCGTACTGTTCAATACACGCGCACAATCCTTTAATGCCTTTGCTAACGCCACTATCTCATCTTCCCGGCGCCCCCACCGAAAAACAAGTTGATTATTCCATATTGGCTATGGACTTTGCTGTTTGTTTGTGCTATTTGTACCATAACCGGCTCACCATAGCCTGTTGATATTTTTACAATGTCGCATGTGGAGCCAGGCACTTTGTTATGGGTACAGTATCAGCCACATCATCCCATATTCTCATTATAGATGATGATATGCAGTTCACCCATCTAATCAATGAGATTTTGGTCAGGCAGCAGTATACGCTCACTGTGGCGCATGATTTTGCCACCTTAAAAAGGCTGTTTTCCCAAGAAAATGGTAACGGCCAACGGCCGTTTGACTTGGTGCTGTTGGATTTGCTCATTGCCGGTCTGGATGGTCAGGTTATTCTGCAATGGCTGCGCGCCCAGCCAGAAATGGCGGACACGCCCATTATCATTTTATCCGCTCTGGACGACATCAATAAACGGATTGAGGTGATTGAGTTGGGGGCCGATGATTACCTGAAAAAACCATTTCCGGTGGATGAATTGTTGGCGCGTATTGCCATCTACCAGAAACTGGGGCGCTTACGCGCCGAAAAACGCCAGGCAGAACACCAGGTCAGGACACAAGAACAGCAGTTGCGGGCCGTCAATGCCATCGGGTCTATGATTACCCAATATCTGGACCTGGATGCGGTATTGCATGAAACGGTACAAAGTGTGGTGCATTATTTCGGCTGCGCCACCTGCGCCATTTATATCTGCACGCCAGATGACGAGACGTTAACGTTGGCGGCTCATTCGGCTGATAAAAGAGTGGGGGTGTCACGGCCGTTTCCCCTCATCTTGCAGCCACACACCACCATTACCCACACCATCTCCCTGCCACAAGAAGCCGCCATTCCCATCATTCGTGACAACGTAATGCTGGGAGTTATCCACATTCGTTACGCTACGCCAATCCCGCCGGGTGTGGTGCAGATGATTGAAATTCTGAGTGTGCAGTTGGCGATTGCCATCACCAACATCTACCTCTTTCAGGACATTCAAGAAAGCAATTACCAGTTGAAAACGGTGGCAGCAGAAAATATGCGGCTGCTGACCATGGAAAAAGACCACCGCCAGCAGGCGGAACAACTGTACAACATGGCCCAGGCGATGGGTTCTTCGCTGGCAATGGAGCAGGTACTCGTTGAAGCCATGAATGCCATCCAGACCATGATCCAGGTAGAATTGGGATCCATTGTGCTGGTGGATGAACATACGGGCAAACTGATCTTCATGCACTCCTTAACGCCAGAACCGGACCTGGCACAAACCATGCTGGAACCCGGTCAGGGCATCGTCGGCCAGGTTATCAGGCAGGCGGAACCGCTGCTGGTGAATGATGTCCACGCCCACCCCCAATTTTTCCCCGTGATTGATCGACTGACCGGCAAACAGACCCGTTCCATTTTGTGTGTGCCCCTGGTTGCCCATGACCACGTGATTGGGGCGATTGAATTGCTCAACAAACGACAGGGGAATTTTGATGAGGTAGATTTGAAGCTGGTGAGTTCGGCCGCCACCTCCATCGCCATCGCCATTGAGAACACCCGTCTTTACCAGAAACAGGCGGATTTGATCGCGCAGTTACAGCAGTCGCAGGCACAGATTGTGCAAAGCGAAAAATTGGCGGCTACCGGGCGACTGGCAGCCTCGCTGGCCCACGAAATTAATAATCCGCTGCAAGCCATTCACAGTTGTTTGCAGTTAGCCACCTATTTTGATTTGGGGCCGGAAAAACAGGCCGAATACCTGGGTATGGCCGGCGAAGAGGTGGAACGGCTGGTAGATATTGTGTCCCGTATTTTGGATTTTGCACGGCCGTCGGCCGGCGAATTTGAACTGGCAAACGTCAATACCATCATCAGCCAGGTGGTACAACTGACCCACAAACACGTCATCCACCACCATGTCACGGTAGAGCAATTCCTGGGCACAGACGTCCCCCCGATCCCCCTCATTCCCGACCAGATAGGGCAGGTTTTTATGGCCATCATGCTCAACGCTTTTGACGCCATGGCTGATTCTGACGGTATCGTAAGAATCACCACCCGCACCCGCGGCCCTTACGTCGAAGCTATTTTCACAGATACCGGCAGCGGCATCACCCCAGGTAATCTACCCCACATCTTTGAGCCATTTTTTTCCACCAAACCAGAAAGCGCCGGGTTGGGGCTGACCATTAGCTTTGGTATTGTGGAACGGCATGGCGGGCAGATTTTGGTGGAAAGCATCCCAGGCTCAGGCAGCGCATTTACTGTAAGATTACCGCGTACCCAGGTTGAGTAACTGTCATGGCAGACAAACATATTTTGATTGTAGATGACGAAAGAACAACACGGCGCGCCCTGCGGGAAGCCTTTTTGCAAAAAGGGTACCAGGCCGATGCCGTCGGTTCGGCCCAGGAAGCGATACAGGCATTAAAAACACGGCCGTATGACGTAGCGATTTTGGATTTGCAGATGCCGGGCATGTCTGGAGTGCATGTGTTGACCAAAGCGGAAGAAATCACACCGCACACCGCCATCATTATCCTCACGGCCCATGCCTCGGCTGACACGGCGATTACGGCCTTGCGGTCAGGGGCGTATGATTATTTGCGCAAACCGATTTCATTGCAGGCATTGTTCACGGCCGTAGAAACCGCCCTGCACAAACAGGCAGAAAACAGGCGCAAACAAAAAGCGTTGGCCCTGCTGCAAGAAGCCGTGGCTACATTGGGGCAGCCGGAACCACTGGGTCATGGGGCAACGGCCGTAACCGACAACAGCACCCTCAACGCAGGCGACATCGTCATCAACGTGCGGCAGCAAACCGCCACCTACCAGTCCCAACCTCTGGAACTGACCCCCATGGAATACAAATTACTGCTCGCTTTTGCCCGCCACCCCAATACCGTCCTCAGCTATGCAGAACTGGTAACGATGACCCATGCCGTAGAAATGGAGGAGGGCGAAGCCAGAGCGATGCTGCGCACCCACATCTTCCGGCTGCGGCAAAAGCTGGGCCGGGAGGAGGAATGTCCCATTCAAAGTGTGCGTGGCCGGGGCGTCATCTTCCAAAGTTAGTCGTAACCACCCCGACGGTCATTAGGAACCATCCATCCTTACCGACGGCGCGCTTCGGCCAGCATCTCTTCCACTTCCATATGCACCATGCGGTCAATCAGCGTGCGGCTTTGCCCGCTCATGCGCTCCATAGCATGGACGTAGCTTTGGAAGTACCCTTCGGCAATCAACCCGGCGATCACATCCGTCACCCGCTTAAACGCACCATACACCATCTCCGCTTCATCCAGGGACATATTTTCGCGGCACTTGTGCCAGAATAGCTGCTGCACCCGGCTCATCATGCCCATCATAAATGGATTCGTAATGCCCCGCGGAATATGCACCAGCCCCACAAACCACTGCCACTGCCAGAACTTCTCATCAATGTTGCCTTCGGTAACGGTCTGGTACCAGTTCCGCAGCGTTTGCTCCCGCGACGGCCGTTCCCCGCCGCGAAACACAGCCGCCGTCGCCCGGTGCCCATACAACGTGTCATAAAACACCTGCGTTACCTCTTCTTGCCAGACGGCCGTGACCGCCGTATAACGCCGCAAAATCTGCGGGTCTTCCTCAGAAAAGCCCGTTAACACGATCAGATCAGCCAGCACCTCTTTCATCATTCACCTCAAACCATCCCCGGCTCAATCCGCTCCGGCAGACGCGATCATAGACTCAAACAAAGATTTACTGAAGCCCGTCGTTTCCAGGAACATGTCCATGCGCTTATCATCATACGATTGCAGCATGATGTTCAAATCCAGGTCCATCACCTTATTCAACGCCAACACCCGCTGCGACTGGTCGGCCGCGCCGCCGTATTCCGCTTCCACCATCGGCGCCACCTGGCCCCGGCAATAAGACATCGCCCCAATCACCCAGCGCGGATCCAGCCCCACTTCCACGTGGCGCTGCCCAATCACATACCGCTGTTCCAGATAGGTGGTGTCATAACTTCCCGAAGCCAGACTGAGCAACCAGGCCAGCAAATGTTTACCCAATATCTCCCGCCGCCCGGGTTTGGCGTCCAACAGGTTGCGCAGGTGTGCGTGCTGATCCAGATTACTGTAAAACGAAGCGACCATGGCCGGCCCATGCTTTTCCAACATGGGCTTCATACCGGCCAACAACGCCGCATCTCCATCAGACAATCCGGCAAATTTCCGCATTTCCGCAATGTTAAATTCAGTCATCGTTGCCTCCATGATGTGATTCAGGCTACAGAGCCGCCCGAATCGCCTCCGCCGCATCCCGACATTCCATAAAAGCCATGCCCAGGTTAACACTGCTGGGCGTAAGCGCCACAAACGAAGCTCGCTCCCCGGCGCGGACGGCAATGATGTTGCCATTTTCGGCCTGGATGAGGGTTTGCCTGATGGCGCCCTGGTTCAACTGCTGCGCCGACCGGCCGGCCAGGCTGACCAAACCGGCGGAAACGGCCGCTACCCGGTTGCCATCTACGCCATTACCCAACACACTTGCCAGCAGCAGACCATCACTGTCTACCACCACAGCGCCGGTAATATCCATTGAACTACGCACCAAATTGTCCAAAATTGCCTGAATCTGTTCACCTTTACTAGCCATGTCATCAATCTCCTTTTGCGCCATCATCTCTTTGAGGACGGCTTTATCTGTTTCTGATAAACCTGATAATAAATCTGTAATGTTGTCATCTGCCGGGAGGCGATCCTGAAGGGCAACATGGCGTTCATCCAGAATCCGCAGCCCTTCCATGAGCAAATAATCCCAGGCAGTTTCGATAGTGTGCGCCGGTGGCGGCACTCTTTTCTCAATGGTAAATTGCCCTTCCTGCCAGCTTAACAATTCATAGACGACCTCCTCGCCTGTTTGGGCGGCGCCTGGCTGACCGGCCCCAGAGAGGGCCGCATGGCACAAACGGCCGTCTGCCAGATACAACGCCCCCACCTGATCCGCGTGCTGAATATAGATCACCGCCTGGTCTCCTTCATGGATAACCAGTTGCACCAGCGTCGGTAAACCGACATCATGCAGATTGCCCTTAATTGCCATGAGTCCATCTCTGGAGACCTGATAGGTTTTTAGAAACCTGTCAGGTCTGAACGACTACCTCTACACTTTGTTTGATACGAGAAATCGTCTGCGTTAGCAGGCGTTTATAAGAGACTTCCTGGGCAAAGATAACCACCAAAACCAGTTGCAAATCGGCCGCCATGAATGAACGGCAAACCAGGCAGCCATCCTTTTTTTGCACCAGCAGTTCATTGCCTTCTTCCAATCCCAATAGTGCAAATGATTGGTGGACGGTTGCCAGGATGAAACCGGTGACGGCGGCTAATTGAGTGGCAACGGCCGTTGCCATATTCACCGGCAGCCCATCCTCCGTACACAACACCGCCAGTTGCACCTCTGGCCGGTCATTCAGCGCCGCCATAATCTGCCCCAATTCCTGCGCAAGGGGTGACTGCTGATTCTGCAAAATCATTAGAACATCCCATCAGTAAACAACTCATCCAGTTGGCGGTTCAGTTCCAGGCTAAATTCCGGCTCAACCTGGCGCGCATCGGCCTCATGGGCCGCCGTTTCACGCTCCACAGCCGCCTCCCGCGCCACAGCCAACAACTCATGCTGCGCCTGCTGGCTAAACAAGCGCACCATGCCCAACATCGTCTGCCTGGTAAACGCCACAATCAACAACAACTCCGGCCCTATTGCCAATATATATAAATTCGCCAGGTCGCCTTCCAAAAGCTGGTGCTGAAAACTATTCTTCAACCCCAAAAAATGGCCGATCTCCTTACCGGCGGCAAACCCGCCCGCCGCCAACGCCGCCAGCCCCGTACTTTGTGAAGACGACAATCGCCCCCGATACAGCACCAACCGGCCGCTCACGTCAGCCAGCATCACCAGCGGCGACCCAATCTGATCTGCCAGTTGCAGCAAACAACGGTCAATTTGCTGCCGCTGCGTGGCGTCAAAGTGCAGGGGGCGGTTGTGCAGCTTTCCTTCTTCCATGACCTGTGCCTCATAACCGGGCAATCACCTGATTGATTGCGCATTTTAATGTCTCCGTAATTCCCAACCCACTCATGGCTACCGCCGGAATAACGGTGGCGCTTTCCACTTGCAAGAAGCGGGCCAGCAATGCCGGGGCTACGGCGTCTTTCACGTCTTGTTTGTTGCATTGCAGCACAAAGGGCATGTCACGCGGTGAACGGCCGAGTTCCTGCAGCTGCTGCCACATATCCATCATCGCCCGCCGGTTCGCCGCCAACCGCTGAATGGATGAATCGGCCACAAAGACTACGCCATCCACATCCTTCAGCACCAGTTTGCGGGTAGCCGCGTAATAGACCTGCCCCGGCACGGTGTAGAGCTTGAATTTGGGCTGCAACCCATTGATTTCGTTTAGCTCTAACTGCATAAAGTCAAAAAAGAGGGTGCGATCTTCCCGTGTTTTCACCGATACCAGGTCGCTGCGCCGTTCGGCCGGCAGCCGCAGGTGAACTTGCTCCAGGTTCGTGGTTTTGCCACTGAGCGGCGGGCCGTAATACACCAGCTTCACTTGCAGTTCGCGCATTTTCCAGTTGATAAACATCCAATACCTCGCCTTGTTAATTCACCAATGGCAGTGTAACCAGCAGTTGCACACCTTCATTTTGCCGGGATGTAATCTTCAGGTCGCCGCCCAGGGCAGCCAGTTCGCTTTGCAGATTAGCCAGGCTCTTGAGTGAGGTGGCGGCAGGATTAAAACCGACGCCGTCATCTTGCATACGGCCGTATAACACCTGCTCGTCTGCCTGAAATGTCACCGTCACGCTTCTGGCCCGGGCATAGCGCAGCACGTTTTTCAACCCTTCACGCACCATCTTCAAGATCAGCGCCCCTTCCATCTGGTTCAGGGGTACGGCCAACCCATCCAATTCCTGATGCACGGCAATTTTGGTTTGCACCTGAAAGATGTGCAGCAGGCTTTCTACCTTGCCGCGTAAATCGGCGGTGGAATGGGGCACGGCCGTAGCCGGCGGCGCAGCTTTGGGCGTCACCGGCGCTGGCGGCGCCGCGAATAAACTGTCCAGCTCACCACGCAGCGAATCGGCAAAATCACGGGCCACCGTCGCCCGTTCCGTTGAACCTTTGCCCAACAGTTCCAGCAGTTCGTCCAAAATGCGCCGCGTATATAACCAGACAATGCCAATCCGGCTGGGATTGCTGGCTGACTGCCGCCGGTCATAAAAGATTGTGAGGAAAAAATGTTTGCCCAACGACACGATATACAGATCATACGGCGGGCCTTCAAAGTAAGTGAGATGCACCGTTTGCGGATAATCCAGTTGCTCGGTTAATGCACTGGAAGCGGCCATTGTGCCGCCCAACAGCGCCAGGGTTGAACTTATATCCAACCTGGGCAGCATCCCGTTTTCCACCAAAACGTGCCCGGTCGTGTCTGCCAGCACCACCGCGTGCGCGCCCACATCCACCCGCAACATTTCCAGCCGCCGGGCAATTGCCTCAAAGTTCTCGCCAGACAAGACCACCACCGCGCCATTGGATAGCCTGTCCGGTTGGGCCAGGGCTTCTCGCACCGAAGTCACCAGTTCGGGAATCTTGAGGGGTTTGGATAACGACCGGAAAACCTGTAACTGATCGGCCTCGCGCCAGACATTGTGGCCGCCAAAGGCCGTAACCAAAATTGTTTGCGTGTGCGGCGAAATCTGGCGCACCTGCCGCAGCAGTTCCAACCCGTTCATGCCCGGCATCCGCAAATCGGTAATCATCAGGTCATAGGAATCGGCCTGAATTTCCACCAACGCTTCGCTGCCGGAATTGACAGCCTTCACCTGGTAACTTTTGTCTACCATTTCCAGATTCTTCTGGAAAAAGAAGGCTACTTTGGGTTCGTCATCAACAACTAAAATGCGTTTTGTGGACATGGCCGTAGGGTAACACACGGCCGTTGGGGGAATTGTTCCAATGTGGTTGCATAACTGTTCCAACCGGTCACGACGGGCAGTACACAACTCCCATCAAGGGGTAAAAATGGGTATAGAGGCTGGGTCAACCCATGAGGGTAACGGCGTTAATGCCGGTCACCTGGGGCAAGATGGGCCGCCACCGGAGGTGGGCCAGGTCAGCCTGCCACAAATCACCGTTGGCCATAACCGCCAGCAGCCGGTCGCCGGCCTGGTAGAAACGTTCGACCATGTTGTACGCTTGTGATGGAGTTAACGGCGTCCAGGTTTGGCCACCATCTTGGGACTGTTCGATACGGCCGTGCCGCCCATCCGGCCCCTGCGACGGCCCCAAAATCAGGTGGTTGGCGTCGGCCGGATTTACCCACACCGCCCGTACATAACAGTTGTCGTAGCGGCACTGCCAGGTATCGCCGCCATCGCTGGACACATAAAATCCGCCGCCCGTGGGTGCAAATACCAGGTCAGGCGAGGCGGGATGGGTTTCCACGGAATGAACATCGGGGTGAATGAAATGGGGTTTGGGGCGGCCAAATTGGGCACGGCCGTCGCTGCCCGCCGCCAATGCCCATGTTTCCCCGGCGTCATCGGAACGCAGCAGCCCACCCACTTCCACGGCCGCATAGAGGCGACGGCCGTTCACCGCAAACCCCCGCACACAACCCGCTCCCGGTGAATAGGGCAGCCACCAGCCAAACTGGTCGCGTAGGGTTTCGATGTGAGGACGGCCGTGCCAGCTTTCGCCCCCATCCCATGAGATAAAAACGGCCGCCGGTTCCGTGCCCGCCAGTTCAAAATCAGACACCTCCGGGTGGTAGGCCAGCCAGCGCACATGCCGGTGCGCCAGCCCATGGCTCCGCTCCTGCCACGTCTCCCCGCCATCGGCCGACATCCAGACACCATCCGTACTGCCCAGCAAAATCACCCCCTCGCGGGCTATGATGCTGGTGGCGTTCACGCCCGGCAAACTGCGCCGTGTTACCTGCCACTCTCCATCTTGCTCCACTGCACCCACAAACCCCTCTCTCGTCGCCAGAAATAGTTCAGTCATAGCTTTGTCCTTATCCGCGAAAATCCTGCCAATCCGCGTCCGTCAATAAAAAAACGGCCGTGTCCCCCACACGGCCGTTCTCTATCTACCCATGCGCCACCGGCGGTACATCCAGCGGCCAGCCAAACATCGCCAGCGCCTCGCGGGCCAGCGCCCGCACCTGCCGCCATTCGGCGCTCTGCCGCAGCGCCGTATCTGACCAGGCCGGCTTTTGGCGGGAACCACTCAGCATCAACAATTTCCTGTCCAGCCGGTTCAACACCTCCACCTGCTCGCCGGTCAAATTCTCTTGCATCTCACCGCGCGCTCTGGCCTGCCAGCGGTCAAAGGCCAGCGCCAACTCTTCCACCCGGCACCCATCCCGCGCATGTAACCGGAGCTGCGCGGTGACGGGCAGGGCCAACGTCTGCAAAGCATATTGTAATTGTTGCACGCTCCTGTTCATGATTTACTCCTGAGATTGAGAGAGTGAGAGATTAGGAGATTGATAATCTCTCAATCTCCAAATCTCCCAATCT
>JAHBVI010000063.1 GCA_019637635.1 Anaerolineae bacterium | reverse complement strand
ACACGGCCGTTTACCCGGAACAGCGCCCGGTATGGGGTGTTTTCATTGACGTAAGCGGCCATCTCTGCCGGGGACACATTGCGATCCTCCGGGTTGGGTTTGGTGGCATTGGCAATTTGCGCCTGGTTCAAATTCATGCCAAAAAAGCTCAAGGCCATGGCCAACGTGGCCGGGCCGCAGTTGTTCCACTCCTGAAACTGATGCCGGAAGCCAACCAGCCGGATCGAGTCGGGGATGGGTGGCAGGGTGGGTGTGGGGGGCACGGCCGTCGCCAACGGCGTCGGCGTTTCGGTTGGGGGTATGGGGCTGGGCGTCTCCGTCGGCGGCAGGGGTACATCGCTGTGCGGCGGCGGCGTAAAGGTGGGTGGCAGGCTGGTAGCCATCTGGATTATAACGGGCGCCGGTTCCAGCGCGCCTGGTCGGCTCAACAGCGCCGACGTATCGGCCAGGGCCACGGCCGTGGGCAAAATGGGCGATTCCTGCTGCGGCACTGCCACCCGGTTAAACGGCTCTTTGAGAGGGTCAGGCAGCCGGTCAGCGGCATAGGCAATATAGCGCGACGGCACAGCCCGCAGCGCCAAGGGCACAGCCACCACCGCGGCCACTATCAACACTATCAAGATGAAGAGAATTGCTATCCTTCGTCCACTCATTGCCCGTTGTCCGTAAGCCGTAACCCGTGAACCGCGAACCGTAAGCCGATGTCGGATTACGGGTTACCGATTACCGATTACCGATTACGGGTCACTGATCCGGGCCGATTATAACCAATTCACCCCTCTGACCAATTTTGCCACCGGCAATCTTAACATCCTCTCACACCACCATCGGCGGTATAATGGGTGTGAATTGGGAAGAGATTGGAGATTGGAGATTAGGGATTGACCAATCTCCAGTCTCCAATCTCCAATCGCAAACGAGAATCATGTCCGTTCTGATTGCGAAGGTCAACAAACAATTACGGCCGTCTGAAAACTGGCTGGTTCTGGCGCTGCTGGCGACGGCGGTGGTGCTGCTGATCACGGCCGTGCGTGAAGTGCGCTGGACGCCGGAGGATAATGTCCTCATTCCGGCGGCGGCGGCGGGTCTGCTGTTGGGGGCGCTGCTGGCGCTACGGCCGTTGCCCGCCTTTTGGGCCTGGCTGCTGCTGCTCCTTTATGGTTTGCTCATCACCTTTGTCTCCCTGGCCCGCCTGTGGCCGCCGCTGGCGGCGCTGGCCACGGGCTGGGAAGCCACCCGCCAGTTCTGGCTGTATCAGGGCGCGCTCTTTTACGACCGGGCCGGGGGCTGGTTCTTAGCCGTCACCGGCGGCGGCAGCAGCCAGGAAACGATTGTTTTCACGGCCGTGATGGGGCTGGCGGCTTATTTGCTGGCAGCATTTGCGGCCTGGGCCACGCTGCGCTGGCAACGGCCGTTGCCCGGCTTATTGCTCATGGGGCTGGCCCTGGCCCTCAACGGCTACTTCGGCGTGGCCGACATCTGGTGGCTGGTATTGTTTGTGGGGGTGGCGGTGTTGTTGACGGCCGTTGTCAACTTTACCCACCTGAAAAGCGAATGGAACCACCACCAGGTAGATTACCCGGAAGACATCCAGTTTGAGTCCATCGGCTATGCCGCCATAATAGCCCTCTTTTTGCTGGCGCTGGCGATGCTGCTGCCCAGCTTTAGCATCAGCCGCGTGCAGGCGTGGTTTGCCTCGCTGGCCCCGGTCGCCCAGGCTGAATCTTCCTTTGAGCAGGCGTTTACCGGCATTGACGTGCCGCGCCAGCAGTTGAGTACACCTGATCACGGCGGCGTGGGCGGCAGCGGTATTTTGCCCCGCCAATACCTGCTGGGGCTGCCGCCGGAATTGGCGCAAACGGTAGTGCTGACGGCCACAGTCACCGTCAACGTACAAGGGCAAGAATTCCTTGCCCCGGCGGAACTGCTGGCGGGTGTGCATTGGCGCGCCCTTAGTTACGACGTATACACCGGGCGGGGCTGGGCCATTTCCGAAGAACGGCTGGAACCATTGCCTCCCTTCCGGCTCATCCCCATTCCCACCCATGAAGCCCAAACCGCCCTGAACCAGGTCGTCACCTGGCATGATGAGGACCGCCTCATCCGGTACACCATTGGCCTGCCGTATCTCTTCGACCAGGCCACCATTGTCTCCTGGCGTGGCCTCAACGATCTGGCGCGGGTGCGGGCGCAAACGGCCGCCACCAATCGCCGCTATACGGTCAGTTCGCGCCTGGCCACACCCACGCCGGCGCAACTGCGCCAGGCGTCATTGGCCGATGTGCCGCCGCCCCTGCTGGAGCGATACACCGCTCTGCCCGACGATCTGCCGCCGCGCATTGGCGAACTGGCGCAGGAAGTGACCGCCATTTATACCAATCCCTATGACCAGGCGCGGGCGCTGGAGCAATTCTTGCGCCAATATCCCTATTCGCTGGAAACGCCGCCGCCACCCGCCCGCGCCGACCCGGTGGAATACTTCTTGTTTGATTTGCAGCAGGGTTATTGTGACTATTACGCTTCCAGCATGGTGGTGATGGCGCGGACGTTGGGGCTGCCGGCGCGGCTGGTGGTGGGCTACCTGGGGCAACCGCCGGACGAAACCGGCATTCAGACGTTGCGGCAGATCAACGGGCACTCCTGGGCGGAGGTCTATTTTGCCAACTACGGATGGGTGGAGTTTGAACCGACAGCCGGTTTTGTTAGCCCGCGCGACACGGCCGTGACTTTCAACCCGGCTAATTTTTCCCTGGAAGTTGGCCCGCCGCCGGTGAATGAATATATCCCCCCACCCATTCCGCCGGCAGAACCGGTACGGCCGTTTCCCTGGCCACAATTGATCATCATCGGGGTGCTGGTCATTGCTTTGTGGTGGTGGTGGCGGCGACAGCGGCAGGAGCAGGCCAGGCGGGCCGATGGGGTGGTGTGGAGCTACGGCCGTTTGCAAGAAAACGCCCGCAAAATTGGCCTGACCCCCACCGCCAGCCACACGCCCACCGAATTTAGCCAGGCGCTCCTGGCGCGGCTGGCCCAATTCGGCCGGCGCAAACGGCTGGCGGCCACCGCTGCCGCCATGCGCGCCCCCATCGCCCACATTACCCTGCTTTACAACGAGCGCCGCTACGGCGGGCTGGAGGCGGGCGGCCACGACGAAGCCACCCGCGCCTGGAAACAATTGCAACGGCCGTTCTGGCGCTTACGCCTCACGCGCAAAAAAGAGCTTCAAGAATGATTGGCGTCCTCTGGGGCCTTATCGAGACAAAGCGAAGTCTTCGGAGCGAGGAATCCCTCTCCTGCACAAGCGGCAGGGATTCCTCGTCGAAGACTCCTTGGAATGACAATGAAAAGTTTGGATTATTTGTTAACAGTGTGTTGAACTTCTGGCCGGAACTAATTTTAGTGCGGTTATGTAGGAGGAGTTTTGCATGAATATCAGGACACAATGGGGCAGTTTGGTGGGTGAGTGGGCGGGGACAAATCGGGTGTGGCTGATGCCGGGGGAACCGGTGCGCGAGTCGGCAACGGCCGTGTCCATTGCCTTAGCCGCGCGTGATGGGTTTGTCACCTTCCGCTATACCTGGGCAGACAGTGGGCAGCCGCAGGATGGGCTGCTGATTGTGCGCAACGCCGCAGAACCGGGCGGCATTGACATGGTGTGGCTGGACTCCTGGCATACGGGCGGGCAGTTTATGGTTTTTCAGGGCGAGGCGGACAGGGACGGCCGTGTCTCCGCCCTGACTTCCTACCCCGCCCCCACCGGGCCAGACTGGGGCTGGCGCATCGAATTGGCCGCCGAAACAACCGACGAACTCGTCATCCGCATGTACAACATCCCACCCGGAGTAGATGAAATGCTGGCGGTGGAAGCGCGTTACGGCCGTGTTCATGTTGCTTGAACCAAAGGAAAGTCTTGTGGCATCTACCGGCATATGAAAACCAAAACGAATGAAGTAGATACCGACATGTTACCTGAATACAATTTCAGGTCGGACGGCTCAGAGGATTCATGTTTACGGAACCAAAGATCAGCTTGTTTAACGAGAGACCATATGTGGGAATTCGGGTGAAAACACCGTTCAAAGGCATGTTCGCGGTGGTTGACAAACTGCTGAAAGAATTACGCGCCTGGGTGAAAACGCACGAAATCGCGGACGAAGGGCCATTCTTTCTGCGCTATCATGTGATTGATATGGCAGGAATGATGGACATTGAGGTGGGATTTATGGTAGGAAAGCCAATCGGAGTTGATGCTCGCGTGCAGCCAGGTCTGCTTCCGGCAGGAAGATATGCTCATCTGACATACTCCCGCTATGCACTGCGTGGCAATAAGGCATTGCTCGGATGGATTCAGGAGAACAACGTAAACGTTGACCGCTGGGACGACGAAGAAGGGGACGCTTTTGCCTGTCGTTACGAGGCCTACTTAACAGACTATCGGGTTGAGCCACGAAAGAGCGCCTGGGAAGTTGAACTCGCCATTAAGGTCGCAGATGATGCGTGATCATACGGACTGAGCCTGCTCAGAGAGAACGCCACCTCACATGCAGCGGGATATGACGATTGATTGTTTATTATATTGGCCTGATACCTGGTTGGGCAGAAGGAACGGACAAGAAGCCAACGCATGATCTTACCAAAGAAGCGGGACCCCAGATTCATCACCATACGCCGCGGGGGGACGCTCACAGACTCCGATCATCATCTGCTGGCTCTGTGGGCCGCCGCGTGTGCCGAACACGTCCTGCACCTTTTCGAGGCGGCGCAACCTTCAGACCCGCGCCCTCGCCAGGCAATTACTCAGGCGCGGGCATGGGTACGCGGCGAAATCACGATGGCACAAGCCCGAACTGCGGCCGGCCACGCCATGGCCGCCGCCAGAGAGTTGCGCGGCGCGGCCAGAGAGGCGGCCTATGCCGCCGGGCAGGCGGCGGCAGTGGCGCATGTGGCGGCACATGAGTTAGGCGCCGCCGCCTATGCCATAAAGGCTGCCCGTGCTGCCGCCGTTGAGGGTGAACAGGACCTGGCAGGTCGCCTGGAGTGTCAATGGCAGCGTGAGCAGTTGCCGGATGCGATTCGCGATCTTGTTCTGGATGATCAGCGGCTGCGAAACGAAATCTGCTGGTACGTTTTCGATTGCTGACAGCCCCATAGAGTTGTTGATGACAATCACGGCCGTAACCCCCACCCTCTCCCCTCTCTCCACCACCAGTCAAAGGAGCAAAGGAGCTATTTTGTTTGACGGCCGTACCCCCTTTCATTACACTGGCGAACAATATGTAGGTTGCAGCAAGTTGATGTCATGCAAGTGTTGCGGTAGATAAAAAAGCATGAGAAAGCATCGAGGACAGTGACAAGAAGGAGACAGATTTATGCTAAAACCCAAAGCCCTGGACCATATCGCCCTGAAAGTAACGGATATGGATAAAACTTTGCACTTTTACCATCAACTGCTTGGGCTGGAACTGATGCGTACCACCGGCCCCAATGCCGAAGGTGGCCGCACGGCCGTACTCAAGGTGGGTAGCCAGGAAATCAATGTATTTTCCCGGCCACATTTTATCCCGGAGAATCTGGAGAATATCGTCGGGGTAGAGCATTTCTGCCTGGCGATAGACACCACCTCCATTGATGCCCTCATCGCCGATTTACAGCAGGTGGGAATAGACAACATTCGCGGACCAAAAGAGTTCAGCGATGGTGTATCTGTGTTTGTTTACGACCCGGATGGCATCAATGTGGAACTACGGGTTGAAACCAAAGAGAGGCTTTAGGATTTGAGGCTCTACAGGATTTCGTCGGGGCCGGCGTGACACGTGATGCGTAAGGTCTCTTTGGTCACGCATCATGCCTCATGCCTCATCAGCTCTCTGAATCTCGCAGAACCTCAATCTGTTCCACTTCAAACCAACCGTCACCCCATTCGTCTTCACGCCAGATACCGGTGAGGCGCAACGGCCGCCATCGCTCCACTTTCTGCGTCAGACCGCGCACCGGTTTCACCACCACAAAATCATCCCCATCTCCCACATAGAAGCCCCGCCCACCCGTCCATCCCGGCAGGCGCACCCCGGCAATCGTCGTCCGCTGGCCGCGCAGCCGGTGGACAAACCGCAGCGGTACATCGTCGGCCGTTTGCTCTTTAACCAACGCTATCGGATTGGCGCTGACCGGCCAGCCCAGCAGCCGCGTTTCCCATTCCAACCGCTGCGCCAACGATTCAGGTGGCACGGCCGTACCCACCCCAAACCCAAACGCCATCTGCCCCACATTGCCCGCCCGCTCAATCTCCGCCGCCTCCGCCAGCAAAGCGTCCCGGCTCTCCGCCAGCCCATCCAGCGCCCCGCACTGAATCAGATGGGCGATCTCCTTGTTTTGCAGCGGTACTTTGTGCAGCAGGTCACGCAGGTTGTGGTACGGCCGTGCCGCCACAATCGCCTCAATTGCACTCTGCCGCAAATCCCGGATTTGGCCCAGGCCCATCCAGAGATGCAGTTCACCAGACCTGACAGGTTTCTGAAAACCTGTCAGGTCTCCGCCCGCCAGCGTAAACCCCCGCCCACTCACATTCACATGCGGCGGATGCACCGGAATGCCCAATCGCTGTGCTTCGGCGATGTAGATGGCCGGGTGGTGAAAACCGCCGTGATCGGCCAGCCGGGCGCAGAGGAAGGCCGCCGGGTAATGGGTTTTCAGGTAGGCGGAGCGGTAGCTCACGTCGGCATATGCCGTGGCGTGCCCCTGGTTAAAACCATAGCCGGCAAATGGTTCCACCTGCCCCCACAACGTTTCGGCTTGCACGGCCGTCAGCCCCGACACCTCCTGGCAGCCCTGCACAAACCGCGCCCGAATCGCCGCCATCTCCTTTGCCTGAAACTTGCTCATCCCCTTGCGCAGCCGGTCTGCCTCCGCCCAGGTCAGCCCCGCCACCTCCGTAGCAATCCGCAAAATCTGCTCCTGAAACAGCAGCACCCCCTGCGAAACCCGCAAAATCGGCTCCAGCGTCGGGTGCAAATAGGACACCGCCTCCTGCCCCCGGTAGCGGCGCACAAACGCCTGGGCCATGCCACCCAACGCCGGGCCAGGCTTAAAAAAGGCATTCGCCACCGCCAGATCACGCACACTTTTGGCCTGCAACTGGCGCAAGGTGCGCTGCGCCCCGGTGGATTCACACTGGAACACGCCTATGGTTTGTGCGGTGGTCAGCGTCACGGCCGTGCCCGCATCCTCCAGGTCAATCGCCGCCAGATCAAAGGCCGGATCGTGGTAGTGGCGCACCAGTTCCGCCGCATCCGCCAGCACTGTCAGCGCCCGAATGCCCAACAAATCCATCTTCGGCAGCCCCACTGTCTCCGCGTCCCGGAAATCAAACTGCGTCGTCAGAAACCCTTTGGGGGCCATCTGCACCGGCACAAAATCGGTCAGCGGGCCGGGCGTAATCACCACCCCGCCCGGATGCACACTCAGATGATGCGGCTGCCCGATGAGCGCATACGCCGCCCGCAAAATCTCCCGGTCACGGCCGTCCGCCAACTGCGCGGCAATCTCCTCCACATTAGACACATCACGGCGGCGCGGGTCAGGATGCCAATGGTCGGGCAGCACGGCCGTCAGCCGCTTAATGTCCGTCTCCACATACCCATACGCCTTCGCCGTCTCCCGCGCCGCCGACTTCGGCTGCAAGGTAGAGACTGTGGCCACCAGCGCCACCCGCTCCGCCCCATACGTTTCGCGGATATAATGCAGCACCTCATCGCGGCGGCGGCTGCAAAAATCCAGGTCAATGTCCGGCAAATTGGCCCGCGCCGGATTCAAAAAGCGCTCAAACAACAGGTCATGCGCCACCGGGTCTACCTGGGTAATGCCCAGGCAATAGGCCACCAACGAATTGGCCACGCTGCCCCGTGTATTCACCGGCACCCCCGCCGCCCGCGCAAAGCGGGTAATGTCCGCCACTAGCAGGAAGAGCGGCGCGAATCCTTTTTGGATGATGGCGGTGAGTTCGTGTTTTAGTCGTGATTCGTAATCCGTAAGCCGTAATCCGTGAACCGTCGGATTACGGATTACGGATAACGGATTACGATTCTTCAAACCGGCTTCGGCCTGCTGCGCTAACGCTGCCTCGGCCGTTTGCCCTTCCGGCAGTTCCAATTTGGGCCAGATAGGACGGCCGTCTGGCAGGCAGGGTGTGGCGCATTGGCGGGTTATGTCCGCCGTGCGGGCCACTGCTTCGGGGAAGGCGGCATAGGTGGCGGTTATCTGGTCGGCGGACTGCCAGTGCAGGGACACGGCCGTGTCGCCAAAAGCGGGCAGCACTTCATCCGGCACATCGGCCAGGGGGCAGTTGTGGTCAATGGCCGCCAGCAGGCGCAGCCGGGGGGCGTCGGCCGGTTGCAGGCAGTAAATGGGGTGGACGGCAACGGCCGTCAGCCCAAATCGTTCCCCAATCGCCACCAGTTCACGGGCAACGGCCGTGTCGGCCGGGGTGTGCAGTTCCAGGCTCAAATACCCCATCTCCCCAAACAACCCACCCAACCGGGAAGCAAAACGCGCGGCTGCCTGCCGATTGCCCGCCCGCAGATACCGCTCCGTCCAACCCATGCGCCCACCATCCAGGGCAATCAACCCGGCGCAGTTCTCCTTCAGCCAGCCCCAGGGAATGCCCTGCCGCAGCAATTGTGCCCGCGCCTGGCTTGATTGTACGGCCGACGAAAGGCGGCAGAGCGATTGATAACCGGTTGGTCCGGTGGCTAACAAAACCAGCCGCCCGGCCACATCCGGCGTCAGGTTCATCTCGGCTTCGGGGGCGGCAATGGGCAGGGTCATGCCAATGAGAGGCTGGATACCGGCCTGGGCACAGGCTTGTTGGAATTGGACGACGCCCATGAGCACGGCCGTGTCCGTCAGCGCCAGCGCCCTCATCCCCTCTGCCGCCGCCCGATTGGCCAGATCAAAAACGGACGCTGTGCCGCCAAGCAAGGTATAATGGGAGTGAACGTGGAGGTGCGTGAATGAATTCATATGGTCGGGATCATATCGGCAAGTGGTGATGAGGGGAAGGGTGACAAGCTGAGCAGGTGAGTGGGTGAGCAGGTGAAAGGGAGAAAGAGGGATGGTCAATCTCCCCGTCCCTCAAAAATTCACATACTTCGCATGTCATTCCGAGCGTAGTCTGCGGAGCAAGGAATCCCTCTAATGTACATGTGATAGGGATTCCTCGTCGAAGACTCCTCGGAATGACACCTGAAAGTTCGGATTATTTTGTTAATGCGGTAAAAAACCAGGAGAAACTATGGAAAACAAAGTAGCCATTATTACCGGGGGTGGCACGGGGATTGGGGCGGCGATTGCCCTGGCGCTGGCCGGGGCGGGCGCGCGGGTGGTGGTGTGTGGGCGGCGGGCGGAGCCGTTGGCAGAAGTGGTGGCGCAGATACGGACGAGTGGGGGCACGGCCGTGCCCATCACCGCCGATGTCTCTGAAGTGGCCGATGTGGAACGGGTGGTGGCTACGGCCGTAGACCGCTTTGGCACGGTGGATATTCTTGTCAACAATGCGGCCGTGGACGGCGGCGCACCCATTCACCGGCACAGCATCGAAGAGTGGGATCGCCTGATGGCCATTAACCTGCGCGGGCCATTTTTGTTTGCGCGGGCCGTGCTGCCGCTCATGCGCCGGCAGCAAAGCGGGCACATCATCAACATCAGTTCCGAGTCTGGAGTGGAGTATTACGCGGGCAATGGCGCGTATGGCGTCTCCAAACATGCCCTCAACGCACTGGGCCAGTTTATCCAGGTAGAAAATCAAGACCTCAACATCCGCGTGAACACCATTTGCCCCGGCATGGTACTGACGCCTATGGCCCAGGATATGCCCGGACTGATTCCCGACAAATGTTTGTCCCCGGAAGACATTGCCGACCTGACCATGTGGCTGCTCACCCGCCACCCCAATCTGAAAATCGGTCTGCCGGTGTTGATTCAGACAATGGCGAATCCGTGGGGGTGAAGAGCGTGATCCGTAATCGGTTATCCGTAATCGGTAATCGGTTTACGGATTACGGCTCACGGATGACGAGTGACGAGTGACGAACATGATTCCATTAGCTCTAGCCAAACAGTTAAAAGAGGCCGGTCTGGTGTGGCAGACGGCCGTGAATGACTTCTTCGCCATTCCTGACCGGGGCATGGACGATAAGGTGTTTGTCATTTCAGACGTGATGGTGACGATGGAACTGGTGCAGGGGTGGCCGGCGCTTACCTTTCATGGCACGGCCGAATGGGCTGCCGACCACCTGCTGACGCACGAAGCCATCTGGCTGCCCACCGAGGAACAACTGCGAGAGGCTTTAGAAAAGTTGCTACCGGAAAACAATGAGCCGGATTTTAGTTTAACAAGACTGGTGGATGGGTATCATTGTGAAATAGTGCAGGGGGGACGGCCGTTGCGCTTTTCGGCCACCACGGCCGTTGAAGCCTATGCCCTGACGCTACTGCACCTACTTTACCAATGAAGATGCCGTTGGTAAAATGCGGCGCTAACATATCCAATAACCAGGAAAACATGGGAAATCAAACGGACTCTGATCATGATTTATTCTCCCCCTCACTACAAGAGGGAGCAAAAGCGACACCCCGGTATGAAAACCGGCCATGGCAGGTTAATTCTCAAGTCTGGATTGCCCTCTTTGGTGGCGTAGCGGCTATGACCATCATCGCTTATTTGAACGGCCGTCGCTTACATCAAACAAAACCAGTTGTGGCAAATAGCGGCGGTGGGTGTCGCGGCTCTTATAGCGGTGCTTTTACTAACCTATCTTTCTGGCACGTGGGAATTGGCCGCCGATTCATATTGGCAAGAAACCTTTCTAGCGGATACGCTGGATCAACCGGATTGCCGCGTACTTTGTTATTGGTACTTTGCCGGGCTCGCAACGGCCGTATATGCGCCAGTATCAATTCCGCACCAGCGGGGAGTATGATTCCCTCTGGGTTCCTGGCCTGATATTGGTTCTCGTTGTTGGTTCTGCCCAAAATCTCATTTTCATGGCCGCGATCAACCAACTTTTGTAGAGGGGAAGGATGCCTGAAAAAACCACCAGTCTCAGCCTGGCCAGCCATTACCTAGACATTGACCAGCCAGACCGTGCCCTGGCGCTCCTGGATCAGCCCGACAGTGAAGTAATCAATTACCCCTATTTTTGGTATCTACGTGGTCAGGCATTTTACCGCCTGGAAAAATTTGAGAACGCCCGGCAAGCAACCCAAAAGGGGCTGGCACTATCGCCCCAAGATGTGCAACTTCTCCTGCTCTTGTGCAATTGCCAGAGCCGCCTGAATAACCTGGCCGAAGCGGAGAGGGCCATTTTGGCGGCGCTGCAACAAAGCGCCAGAAAATCCCAGCATTTGTCGTTATGCCCGGTTGGTGGCTGAAGGTGGACAGATAGACAAAGCCGAACGTTTACTTCAAAAGGCCGAGCAAATGCAGAACACACGGCCGTGCATCATTTGCGTACAATGGCCTTCCTGCAAGGGGATGACAGCCAAGTGTTTCCGCCAGCGATACGGCATTGCTGCAAACCCCGAAGACAGTTACGTCCATTTTTATGAAAGGGCAGGCACGGAGTGGAACAGGGACAGGTAAATCCGGCTGCCCGTCATTTTCAACAAGCCGCCCGCCTGGAACCAACGGAGCAAGCGTTCCGAACGACAGCCCGCACCAGCCGGTATTGGCAACACTGGCTCTTATGGCCCTTGCGCCCCCTTTACCGGTTTGGCGCGGCAAAGGTGTGGCTGGCGGCTATTGTCATTATTTTGGGCTTGCAGGCATTGGGGTTTGACCGGGCAAGCGGCTATTTTGCCCTGGCCTATCTTGTCTTGGTGATCTACAGTTGGGTTATGCCACCCCTCTTAAGGTGGTGGCTGAAGCGGCAACACAGTGGGGGGCGTTAACATGGATAGAAAGCAAGGCTTATTCACCCCTTCGCTACAGGGGTGGTCACGACCGTATCCAGACCCCAAGAAACGGCCGTGGCGTGTTTCGCCGCAATATCTCGTCGCTCTCTTTACCGGGCCGTTAGTTGTCACTCTTATCGCCTGGTTCAACGGCAAACGGCTGCTTTTGCGCCCCACCCAACTACGGTTCATTCTGATCACCGGGGGGATCAGCACCGCCATTGCCTGGGGTATCCCCATTGCCCTGAGCGCCAGGAACGATTTAGATTTGTTCTGGCAAGTTCCTATGAACAGGTGGTGGGTCAGCAATTTGGTTACGGCCGTTATCTGCTGCTTTATCTTTGCTCTGGTGCAAAACACCGGTATGCGCGTCTACGTCTTTTTCCATGGCGACAAAGGCTTTTCTCGTTTTTGGATAAGAGGCGTGGCAGTAATTATTTTCATGTTGTTTGTGCAAGGCATACTGGTCTCCGCCATTTTGAATCGCATCGGGTAAGGTAGCCTTGTCCACATCATCCACCCTCACGTTAGCCGAACATTACCTAAATATAAATCAGCCAGCGCGGGCGTTAGATCTGCTCTCGCAGCCCGAAAATGCCCATCTCAATTCACCCCACTTCTGGTTTTTGCATGGCGAGGCATTGTTCAAGCTCGACCAGTTTGAAGCCGCCAGGGCATCTATTCTCAAAGGGTTGGCGCTGGCCCCTGATGACCCGCTGTTACTCTTCGTTTTGTGCAATTGTGAAGACAAAGCTGGTTCTCTGGCCGCCGCCGAAAATGCAATTTTAGCCGCCATTCGCCAGCAGCCGCATGATCCCCATCTCATTTGCCGGTATGCCAAACTGGTGGCCCAAACAAATCAAATGGACAAAGCCCATAAACTGGTGGCCATGGCCGCTCAAATTGATCCCAACCATCGCTCCGTCCGGCATCTCCAGATTTCGCTGGCTTATGTGACGGAAAACGTAGCTCAGACCATCGCTAAATGTCAGGATGCGTTGACTCTTTTTCCCGAAGACCCGTACATTCTGTATATTTTAGGCCATTCGTATGCCGAGCGGGGTAAACCCGGTCACGCGGCTAACTTTTTGCGCCGGGCAGCACAAATTAATCCTCTAAACCATGCCTTTACCACTTCAGCCCGGCGTTATGCTCCTGTGGATCGCTGGTGGTTAACACCGGTCTGGCCTTTTCGCCGTGTTCTCACGCATATGGATCAACTGATATTCCCTGTTATCATTCTCATGGTGATACTCTGGGCATCAGGGCAATATAATGGGGCGCTCTCTGTTTGTATGGGCTGGCTGGTAATACTGTATTACACTGCCTTTATGAATTGGATTATGCGCCATCGTCGAAAAAAGTAAGGAGAGTAAGAAAGGTGAGTAACGAAAACGAAACACGGATTGCCGCCTTACGCCAGGCTATCGCCCTGTCACCGGAAAACCATGCTTTGCGGCTGATGCTGGCTGAGTTATTGCAAACAGATGGACAAATAGCAGCGGCCGTAACGGAATTTGATGTATTGTTGCAGGCCAACAGTCTGGACAAAGGGCATCTGATCCCGGTGGGGCTGTTGGCCTTGCAAATGGATAATCTGGATGTGGCTGAACGTTGTCTGCAAACGGCCGTGCGCGTGGGCCTGATTGAAGGAATAGCCTCCTTACGCACGGAGATAGAAGCCCGGCGCGCAGCACAAGGTTTCTTCCGCATTGCCCAACCGGTGGGTGATGCCGCCCCTGCGATGAGCAACCTGGATACACTGGTTGACACGGCCGTGATTCGTTTTGCCGATGTGGGTAGCCTGGAAGAGGTAAAAAAGGTCATTCACAAGCTGATCATCCTGCCTTTACTGCGGCCAGAGGTGTACCAAAAGTACGGCCGTCGTTCCGGCGGCGGCGTCCTCATGTACGGGCCACCCGGTTGTGGCAAAACGATGCTGGCGCGGGCGACGGCCGGCGAATGTCAGTTACCCTTTGTAAACATCCGCATTGAAGACATCCTCGACCCCTACCTGGGCGTCAGCGAACGCAACTTGCACGCCGCTTTTGAGTACGGCCGTGCCAACGCCCCTTGTGTACTTTTCATTGACGAATTAGACGCCATCGCTTTTGCCCGCCGCAAATACACCGGCAGCACCGGCCGCGCCCTGGTTGACCAGATATTACAAGAACTGGATGCGATTGGCGCAGAAAACAACAACGTTTTAATTCTGGCCGCTACCAACGCCCCCTGGGACATTGATGACGCCTTATTGCGCCCCGGCCGTTTTGACCGTCGCCTGTTTGTGCCTCCACCGGACCAACCGGCCCGCCAACGCATTCTCGAAATCATGGTGCGCGACATTCCTACCAGCCGGCTGGATTTGAAACAACTGTCGGCCAATACCCCCCTCTTTAGCGGCGCTGATTTGCGCGCCCTGGTGGATGCTGCTGTTGATCAGGTCATTGACGAAGCTCTGGTATCTGAAAATGATCCCCCTCTCACCATGCACCACTTGCAGTCAGCCCTCACCGCTCAGCGCCCCACCACACTGGAATGGTTAGACCGCGCCCAAAACTACGTAGAGTTTGCCAACCAAGACAAACGATATGAAGAAGTGGAGAAGTTTTTACGGTCAAAAGAGTTTCGCAAAATCGTTAAGCCAAATTGAAACAGGTATAATTCCCGCATGAAAATTTTGCAGCGGTTGGGTGTCATTCCTTATTTGTTATTGGGTATTGGCCTGTTTATCATCGGCTTTATGGCGTTGGAGTATGTGGTCAATAATTTCTGGCCGATTGACGTCAACCGGCTGGACTTGATCCGGGCTACGGCGCTGGATCGGGTGGATGCGCCTACCTTGTTAGATGCGGCCAACAATGAACTCATTATTGCTTTTTTAGCCACCATTATGATGATGGTCACCGGGCTGACGCTGCCCCTGGCCTATTTCTTAAACAAACGGTTTGGGCGTTATGCAGATGAACGGTTTGGCGCATCTACGACGGCGCCGTTTTTAGTGGTGCTGCGGCAATCTATGGGGTTGGGTGTATGGGCGGCTTTCTGTGTCTGGCTGCAAATGAACCGGGCTTTTGGCATTGCCGCCGCCCTGTTGGTAGCCGGCGTCCTCATCTTGTTTGAGCTGCTGCTGCAAATCCGCACCCGCGCCGCGGCTGTCGGGAATCCGTAATCCGTAATCCGTTATCCGTAAACGGATAACGGATTACGGGTCACGCATCACAAATCACGCCTCCGGCGGACGCAAGGCATAACCCACGCCACGTTCACTGACAATCCAGCCATCGTAAGGCACAATGGCGCGGCGCAGTCGTTTGATGAGCGTTTTCAGGCGGTCGGGGTCATCCACCAATACTTCCCCCCACACGGCCGTTTCCAGTTCCTCCCCATGCACCACCTGCCCGGCGTTCTGGCACAGACACACCAAAATGGCAAACTGCGAGGTAGTCAAGGCCATCTCCTGGTTTTCGGCCCATACCTGGTGTCGCTGTTGGTCAATGACAAACGGCCCGGCCTGAATCAAACCGGCCACACTCTGGCGGCGCACAAAACGGTGCAAGATCTCGCTGGTGTAGATATAGCTGCCATTCTCCTTTTGCAGCAAACATTGCTGTTCCAACAAACGCAACATATCCACCGGCCCATTGGTGATCGCCAGGGTGTACTGCTCCTCAGCCGACAAATTTTGCCACAAATAACTCAGATGTGAGTCGGCTTCCACTTCAACGGCGTTATCCAGGGTGGCAAAATCGGCCGGTGGCAGCAATGGCAGGACGGTCATCGACTGGTAGGCGTGGTACCCGGCAACGTGCAGGAAAAAGGGATGTGGCCCTACCAGCCAAAGCAGGTGATCCATCAATTCGGGTGAAAAGGAGTGGGCGCTGCCTTGCAGGCGCTGTGTCAGCAGCCCCCGCGCCTCTTCGGCAGTAAACAAGCCCAGGGGTAGGGTCACAAAGATGTTGAAGAAGGGGGAACTGAGGATTTCTTCTTCGGCAGTGATGTTGAACAACGGCCGTTGGCTGGCCGTCAGATACGCCAACCCATATTTAGTCGTCAGCCCCCGCAGCCGGGCAAAGAAGTAGGGGGTCAGGTGGGCATTGGCCGCCAGCAGTTCAAATTCATCCAGCAGCACGACAACGGCCGTGCCTTCCCGGCTAATCTGGTGCAGCAACCGGTCAATGGCCCGGTAGCCGCCTGCGGCGTCAACCGGGCGCGCCGCCAACCCCACAGCTTCCGCCGCATCCATCAGCCCATCATACAAAGCCTCATACACTTCATCTGCCGGTGATTCGCCAAATTCCTGGCAGTCCAGATGGACAAACAAAACCTGGGAGGCCCCCCACTGGTGCGCCTCTCGCACTTCCCGGCGCATCAGATGAATCAGCAGCGAACTCTTGCCGATCCGGCGTGGCCCAATCAGGGAAACGCTCTGCCCATTACGCAGCAAACCCAAAATCTGGCCGATTTCAGCCTCACGTCCATGAAAAAATTCTGCCTGCCGGATAGCACCACGATGGAAAAAAGGGTTGTCGCTGCTCATAAGCCTGCAATTTTAGTGGCAGGACGGTGTAATGACAAGGTGGAAAAGTGACAAGGTGAAGGGGTGAGGGGGTGAACTTCCTCACAAACAAATTCGGTTGTAGCCGGCGATAAATCGCCGACTACAAACAATTTTAGCCGCCGGCCATTGCGCCTACCACCCGAAACGGTTCCGCACCCGTCAAGATGGCTTCAGGCAGCAGCGTAGTGACCGGCTCATGGGACCAATCCTGACCACAGACGAAGAAGCGAATGAACGGCCGTCGCTCCTTCGTCACCTGATCACGAATCGTACCCCGCAGCACCGGGTATTCCGCTTCCAGAGCATCCAGAACGGCCACCAATGTCACCGCACCCGCCACCGGGAGTTTCACTTCGCGGTCAACCTGGGCCAGGGTACGCAAATGATGAGGCAATGCCACCCGGATCATGGCAGCGTCTGCACTTCCACCGACAATACCGGCGGCAAATCACGGGCAACGGCCGTCCAATTATCGCCAGAATCTGCCGAGACATACACCTGCCCGCCCGTTGTGCCAAAATAAATGCCACACGAATCCAGCGAATCCACCGCCAGCGCACTGCGGAAAATGTTTACATAACAATCACTTTGCGGCAGGCCATTCGTCAGCGCCTCCCACTCATCCCCCCCCGTGCGGCTGCGATAGACACGCAATTTACCATCCGGCGGATAATGCTCGGAATCACTCTTAATCGGCACCACGTAAATCGTCTCCGGCTCATGGGCATGAACGGCAATAGGGAAACCAAAGTCTGTGGGCAAATTGCCACTGATTTCATGCCACAAATCACCGGCATTGTCACTGCGCATCACATCCCAATGCTTCTGCATAAACAGCACATTTGACCGCGAGGGGTGCATTGCCAGACCATGCACACAATGACCCACATCCGCGTCTGCGTCTGGCAATTCATACGGAGAAATCAACCCTTTGTTAATGGGCAACCAGGACGCGCCACCATCATCCGAGCGGAAGGCGCCGGCCGCGGAAATAGCAATAAAGATACGGTCAGGATTGGTGGGGTCGAGCAGGATAGTATGCAGGCACATGCCTCCCGCGCCCGGCTGCCACAAATGCCCTTTCGTCGCGCGCAAGGCGGGTAATTCCTGCCAGGTATGCCCCCCATCCTGGGTGCGGAAGAGGGCGGCGTCTTCTACACCCGCATAAACCACATCCGGGTGCGTATGGGACGGCTGCAACAGCCAGACGCGCTTAAATTCCCAGGGGTGCTGTGTGCCATCGTACCATTGATGGGTGCCGGGCGTGCCCTCATAGGCAAAATTATTACCCACCGGCTCCCACGTTTTGCCACCATCATCCGAACGCTGGATCACCTGCCCAAACCAGCCGCTAGACTGTGAGGCATACAGCCGGTTGGGGTCGGCAGGGGAGCCATTGATGTGGTAAATCTCCCAACCGGCAAAATGTGGACCACTGATGTCCCACTTTTTGCGGTTTTCATCCGAAGTTAAAATAAATGCGCCTTTGCGCGTGCCCACTAATACTCTGACGCCACTCATTTCTGTCTCCTTTTTAATTGAGACCCGAAGGGTTTAGGAAAGCCCTTCGGGTCTTATCTAAAATTCCTACTTAAGCGTACACAGTGCTTGCCGAATTTCGCCCAGGTGATAGGCCGTGTGGGTGATCATGGCGATGGCGCCGCCAATGTGCTGTTCGCTGGGCCACACGGCCGTGTCTGCAATTAACGCCTTGATGCGATCATAACTTTCGCGCAGCGAGGTCTTAATGGCTTCCCACTCCTCTGGCAAAACGGCGCCGGTCTCACGCCAGATTTTGTCCCAATCTTGCTGGTCATATTGTTGGGTGCGCACCGTATATTCCAGCACATCCAGGTAAAAAGCTACATGTTTAACCTGGGCGGCCAGCGTGGCGCATTTGCCGCCAACGGGAATGGACGCTTTGGCCGCCGATATGGTAGCCAATGTTTCAAACATGGATGTCCCTTTATCCAGATACAGGCCATGCACATTGTCAAAAGTTTCATCCAGCAGCAGGTAGAGTGCCTGGGTAAAATGTTCGGTTTGAATAGAGGGGTACATATTTCTCCTTGTTGTTTGGGTTGTTGCCAGACAAGCAGGGCAATTTTAGAACAAATGTTCCCTATTGTCAATTCTGGTAATGCGTTGATGTGTTAACCGCGAGAGGCTTTGATGTAGTGGTACAACACGGCCGTGACCGTGGCCGGTTCGGCGTCGCGTTCTTTGTTGTAGCTGCGGGTGGCCCGGCTGCGGCTGAGGTGCAAAATGCGCCGGGCGCGCGTAATGCCCACGTAGAGCAGGCGCAGCCGTTCGCTGATGATGTCTATGTGGGCGGATTCGGTAGCAGACCGGCCGTTGTAAATCCCCGCATCCCCCACCATCAAATAGCGCAACTGCGCCACCGCTTCCGCCGTCGGGTCGCCGCCCAGCAGGTCGCTCACCCCCATGAAATAAGCGTCCAGGCTGCCCGGAATCCAGTTACCGTCCACTCCCACCATAAAAACCATATCCCATTCCAACCCTTTGGCGCTGTGCTGCGTACTGAGGGCAATGCGCCCTGGCTGCGGCTCGTACCCCAAGTCTGCCTGGGAAGCGATGGGGAAACTGCGCCGCCCGGCGGCCACTTCGCCCAGTTCGGCAGCCAGTTCTGGCAGGCGCAGTTCCGGCTGCGCGTCCCGCCGGTTGCGCAAAAAGGTGGCGATCTGGTAGGCGATGGAGAGGTCGCCTTCGTGAATCTCGCCCCAGGCAAACAGTTCGTCACCCAGGGCTAAGGTGAGGTCGTCAATGGGCAACGGCCGTAAATCAAACAACCGCCCCACAAATTCCGCAAACCGCTCCATGGCCACCATATCTTCAGGCGTGGCCACGCCGGCGGGCAGCGCGGCAGCCACATCCTCTGGTTCCCAGGGGAAAAGCAGTCGCTCCGGCTGGTGGACGCTCTTGAGCAGGGTGTGGAACTGCGCCAGCCGTTCCTCCGGCAGCAGCGCCGCCGGGTGGCCTAATTTGTACAGACTGGCATGGGCGCTGACCATCGCCCGCATATCCAGTGGGTCGGCCAGGATGGCCAGGATGGCGTGCATGGCGGCGGCAATTTCTCGTTCGCGGGTGCCGCCACGCAGCAGATTATCATAGTTTGCATCCAGTTCATCCAGATGCTCGGCCATCAGGTAGCCCAGGTTATTGGTGGGGACGAGGATGGCGACGGTGTGTTCCGGGTGTTGGCGGGTATGGGCCAACGCTTTTTGGGCCACGCCGGGCAGCTCTTCATCTTCGCGGTGGCGATAGACGGTAATGCGAATGTCCGCCTGGCTGTCCGGCGGGTTGGGCTGGGCGTCGCCGGGCGGCGTGGGTTCGATGTGTTGGCGGCGGAAGGTGTGGGCGCGCACTTCGGGTACGGGATGTTTGTCCATGACCCAATCGAGCATGGTGTTGGCCGCGCCGATGATGAAGGGGGCGCTGCGGCCGCTGTTGGGCAGGGGCAGGGCCAACACATCGTCACGGTCTATAAAATCGTTGAAAAAGCGGGGATGGGCAGCCGTAAAGGTGCTGGTGATCGCCTGGTTGGGGTCGCCCACGCGCACCCAGTTGCCCTCAGGCCCGGTCAGCGTTTCCAGTAAAATTTCTTGCAGCGGGATGCTGTCCTGGGCTTCGTCTTCCAGCACGTAGGGCCAGCGGGCGCGCAGCGTTTCCACCAGCCCGGCGCGATGATGCAGCAGATCGGCCGCCTGCCAGATCAGGTCGTCAAAGTCCAGCGCCCCCTGGCGGGAGAGGATGGTCTGGTAACGGCCGTAGATGCCGGCGAGCATGTGTAAAAGTGGAGATTGGGAGATTGGAGATTGGAGATTGGAGAGTTCGCCCAATCCCGAATCTCCAATCTCCAATCTCTCTAAAATCGCCTCTGGCCGATACCGCTCGTTCTTCGCGGCGCTAATAAAACTTTGGGCCATTTTGCCGGTTTCATCGCGCCAGCGGGCGCGGGTTTGGGGGCTGTCGTCGGGCAGGAAGGCGCGCCACAGGTCGGGGTATTGGTCAATCCATTGGTCAATGGCCTGGTTGAGGAAGTGGCGTGCCTGGGAATCCCCGGCTACGGTCAGGGAGGTATCGCTGCCGAAGTCGCTGTTGGCTATTTTAACAATCTCGTTAGCCAGGCTGTGCAGGGTGCGCACGTCAAAACCGACAGTCGGCCGGCCCATCTCGTCCAACCGCTGCCGGATGCGGGCGCGGAAGGTGTCTACACTGGAATTGAGGTAGGTGACGATGAGGGCTTGCTGCCCGGTGTTGGGGTTGACACGGCCGTCGGCAATGATTTGCGCCGCCAGCAACGACAGGGTAAACGTCTTGCCACTGCCAGGGACGGCACTGATGGCCATACGGCCGTGTTGGTATTCAAGAATGCGGGCCTGGGACGGTCTTAAGTTCATTGTTTGAATCCTCGCCAACTATACCCATTCATCACCAGAGGATGCCCCTTCCTGGCTCAACCGCTCCAAAATCCACATACGCGCCAGGGTAGACGGCGAGACTTCTTTGCGGGCAGCAACTTCTTGCAGCCAGGCCAGGCTTCTTCTGACATGCGAATCGTGAATACCTTTGGCTTGAATCGGCGGGGTGGCAAATCATTTGCGCTGAAATTTCTATCTCTATCAAAAGTTCTTGCTCCATATTGTCCTCATTTGCGCAAATAGCGCCTTTTTTCGCCGACGTCTCCAGCCATCATACAATGCACTCTTCCTTCGAAAACGTCAATTCCGTGCCTGACCAGGTTATGGCGATGATAGCGAGATGGACTTCATAATGCCAGATGTAATACGCATGTATTTACATTGCAATATCAACGAGATGCCCAATAAAAAAGCCCCACCCGGTTTTGGGTGGAGCTTTGTGTGCCCATCGTAGGGGAATCGAAACCCTGTTTTAGCCTTGAGAGGGCTAAAACCGGTACTAGGTTTTGTAAGCCGTCAACACGGCCGTTTGGGTTAGCTCTTTTTCCGGGTTGTAATAGTGGTTGAGGATGACACTCACCCCCGATTTATGCCCCAGGGCATTGGCCGCAATCTGGATGTTATTGGTTTTTGCAATCTTCGTACCCAGCCACCGGCGCATCTGCTGAAACGTAATCAAGTCCAGCCCGGCCGCCTGGCACACGCGCCGGCGCGCTTTGATGTACCCCTCCGTACTCAGTGGCTCCAAATAACCGCGGTGATGCTCGTTCAGGTTCACGAACAGCCTGTCGTGGCGCGTCGTCGGCCGATTACGCACATACCGCCGCAGAATCGCCGCCCGCTGGTCATCCAGCACGGCATCCATCGGCTGCTTCCCCTTCGTGTGCAAGATGTAATAGTGTCGCCCATCATGTTCTACCGGATGGGCGAGGCTGTGAACGACTTCACTGGTGCGCGCCCGCTCAATGTTGCTCCGCCGCAGCCCGGCCGTCCCCAACGCCACAATCGCCGCATCCCGCTGCCGTTGCAGCGTATCCCACATCAGGTCACACGCCGCCAGCAGCGTCCCGATTTCCGCATCCGTGGCCGTCACGATCACCCCCGGCGCTTCCGAATAGCGCGGCAGCCGCATCACATCCAGCCCGGCCCACCGCCAGAATGTGGTGTGGCATGAGCGGTGAAAGGCCAAATGGCCCTCAGAGTACCCCTTCCGCTCTTCCAGGAAACGGAACCAGCCCTCGATGACCTCGCCGCTGAACTTACTCAGCGGCCAATCCCCATACCGCTCCAGGAACGCCTTGAACTTATTCCGATATTTCTCCTTCGTGCTATGGCTTCTCCCTGGCTCAGCCAGGAAACAATCGAACGCGGCGCGTAACGAGGTATCTGGGGTAGCAGACATGGTTCACTCCTGTTGACATGTTGTTCTATTCAGTTTAGGTGTCTGCGGCTTGGACTGCGGGCCGTTGCACAAAGTGATGTGAGCGGTAGCGCGCTCACATCACCAATTATGACACAGGCAAACACAATGGCAAACAACGATCAACCTGCCTTTTTTGACCGGCTACACTACTCCGTCCAGCGCAACGCTGAGACCGTGCGCATCCAGCACACGGCCGTGGCCCGCTACCACCTGGCTACCTACAGCGACGGCCTGGACGCTTACACCGTGGAGTATTGGGACAACCAGCCCGTCACCATCCGCCGCGCCATCGCCAGCGGCGCCGAATGTATGACTCGCTCACACCAATCGCCACCCTGGATTTAACATCACGCTGCTGCTTCGCGGCGACGGCCGTTCCGCCAACAATTGAGTGACTTGTTTAGGGCTGCTTTGGGAAACAATTTTATCAACCAGGAACGGCCGTCACCGGGGTGCAGCAGCCCCATACTACTCCCCTCTTCCACACCCCTGGCCGGACGCGACCCCGGCCAGGGGTAGGGGTGAGCGGGTGAACCTTAAAATTTTCATACCGCCACTACCGGCGCACTGGCTTTCCCTCCTTCCCAGACCGATGCGCCGATAGTCGCCCCGCCGCCGTCCCCCCCTTACTCTACCCTCATTTGTACTTCCGTTTACTGGCACGAGACGCAACGCAACTGTTGATGACAAGACAACGACCCCGGCGGCGGGGCATCTTTTAGTCATTCCGGCCACCTGCTCATACTTTTTCCGCTCTGGTATCCCCCAGGCAGTTGGGCAGAGATGTCCACAGGTACGGCCGTTTGACCGGGCGGGTTTGCATCATTTCCCCGCCCGCGTTTTACCTCCTGGATGCCGGGGCTGCGTCTCAACAGCCCCGGCAAGGGGGGATTGATACGGAATCAATCCGCAAAACGGATCGATAGCGTCAGCCATAAATCGCGTGCGTGGGCTGTGAATGGTGGATAAATCGCACCACCGCCCTCCATGTACAGGGGCCAATGTGTACAGAGATGGCTATATCTCTAAATAGTCTCTAGGCCCTCCGGGTGAGCGAGGGACAAAGCGGGCAGGGCTGATAGCACAGCCGCCAGCCGGGATGATCGAAAGCCCTAGACCCGGCAACTTTTAATGTTTGCGCGCAAACATGCGCCAGTTATGGAGGCCATTATGCACACAGTCGAAGACATTAACGGCCGCGGCGTTTACCTGATCGCAGTTGGCTGCAATCTGATCAAGGTGGACGTGCTGCACCACCCCGTCCACCGGGGATACATCTACTACACCGACGTGAGCCGCAGCATCCCCGGCGATGACACGGTAGCCGTCGCCGACTACCTGCGCAGGATAGCCGAGCGCATGGCCTGGCTGAGCAAGCGCGGGGCGGCGGAAGAGGTGATGGGAACGTCCGTATGATCTCCCCTGCCCTCTCCGACCCGCGCACCGTGCTGGCCCAGTTCAGTTTCAACAAGGCCACCCTGCCCGCCTTTATCGCCATGTGTATGCCCGACTGCCCCCGCCCCACCAGTGTAGCCTGGCTCTCTGAGCGCATTGGCATCAGCAGCCACAACACCATCTACGCCGCCCTGCGCTACATGCAAAATACGCTCGGCTTGTGCTTTCAAGTCGGGTTCAAGAAAGCGGGGGGGTTGTGGTGGTTGGCAGACACGGTGCGGCAGGTGGCGCTGCCGTTTGTGGCCTACCTGCGGCCGGAGGATACACGGCCGTTTTTACTGACACTCGCACCCGCACCTGACAGCGACCCGGACATTACCGGCCCCCGCCTCATCAGTGGCGCACCTGACAGCGACCCGGACATTACCGGCACCCGCCTCATCAGTGGCGCACCTGACGGCGCAACCGATCAACAAAAAATAATTCGCAAAAAACGTGAATTATTTTTTGTTGATCAATTGTTGGATCCAAATTTACAAGATCATGATCTTGATTTTTTGGACCCAACAATTGAAGCGGGGGCAATAATTCGCAAAAATCGGGAATTATTACTCCTGCTGCTCAATTGGATGGAGTTCTGGCCGGAGGCGCTGGCCGAATTTGCCAGCCGTGAGCCAACGCCATACCTGACCCCCGGCATGGCGCTGGCCGCCTACTGGTACGCCACCGTCGGCGGCTACGATTCCCCGCCGGCATTCGTCCGCCTGTGCCTCGACCACCGCCGCGCCCCGACCACACCGTACACGGCGCTGTCGGCGGCCTGGCTGGAGATGGAAATGCCCCACCGCCGCACGGTTATTAAGGCCCTGCGCCGTGCCCCACGCCACCCACAGCGACATGTCATCCTGCCCCGTGATTTTGGCTGGCGGCTGCCCTACCGCGAACTGCTGCTGACATGGAGCGCCTGCAACGGCCGTTTCGCCCCGCCGGAATTGATGCCCACAGCGGCGGAAGCGGATGATGACGACTTCCGCTATGACATCCCGGTCGCGTATAGGCATATTGTAAAAAGGTGAAGTTATGACTACCCCACCCCTGACCCAAATCCTGACCGACCTCATCAACGGGCGCATCGAAGGCAACCACTACGAACTCAGCGGCCACCTGCATTTCCGGTTCCGGCCGGCAAGCGTGGAGACGCCTGAGCATCGCCTATGCTGCTACCGCTATGGCCCGTATAGGCCATCTGACAGCGAACTGGCAACCGTGCGCCGTCACCTGGAAACCATCCAGGCCATCGCCCCCACCCTGGGCGATTCATTTGACCACACGGACGCCTACGGCCGTGTCCGCCGCTGCCGGGTCTTTGCCTGGCCGCCGGCGAACCCCCCACAACAGGCGATACTGCCGATAGACCTGCCAGATGATGCCTGGCGGCAGCAATACGGAGATTGACCCATGCCACGCACCAGCATCACCATCAGCCCCCATAAATCCTACGGCCAGCCCTTATCGGCTGCCGAGATTGCAGCCAACCGCGAACGATTGGCAAAAAAAATAGCGGCAGCGACCCATGCGGTTGTGCTGCCACCAGGCCAGACGGCCGTTGGAAACGGCCGTCTGGCAAAGGAGACTGTTCAGATCATGCCCAGAGGAATTCCCGCCCAAAACAAATTGTTCGAGGTGGTGGAGATGAACGTACCCCCACCCCCACCGCCGATAGACAAACGCTACCTGCCCCTGACGCAGACGATTCTTTCGGCCAACATCAACGGCGACGGCCGTAGTGAGTGGATGCGCTTCCTCTTTGCCAGCCGGCGCGCGGCCAATGGCGCCAACACGCGGCTGTCGAAGAAAGAGCGCCCCGCCTGGCGCGCTGAAGGCCACGATGTCGAGGTGTCGCTGGTGTCGGCTGATGGTGACAAATGCTGGCTGTATGTGCGGCGCGTGCGTGTGATAGCCCCCGCCGAAGGCGAAACGGCCGGCGGCCCGGCCAAATAAAAAGCCGGTGGTGGTTGCGCCACAACCATCACCGGCCATCACAAAAATGCTCGACCTGAATTATACACCAACCACCGGATTTGTATACCTGCTGCACCTGGAACGGCCGTTGTGCCCCACCCACCCCGCGCAGCACTACATCGGCTATGCCGACGACCTGGCCGCCCGCATCCAAAAACACACCGCCGGCAACGGCAGCCGCTTCATGCAGGTGGCAAAGCAGCGGCAGATCGGCTTCCAGGTGGCGCGGGTCTGGCGCGGCGACCGCACCTTTGAGCGGTCGCTCAAGCGGCGCAAGTCAGCCAATCGTTTATGTCCCATCTGCGCCGGCGCGGTGCAGATGGGATTACAGGAACTCAGCCCGGCGCAGATCGCCGATGCGCTGATACCGTTTTAGTAAAGGAGATAAAAGGCATGGAAATCAACCAAATCACAATCACCTACAGCCGTACCCAATCACTTGGCAACTACAGCAATGTGAAGCCAGGTTGTACGCTCACGGCCACCTTGCAGCCCGGTGAGCCACTGGCAGCGGCCGCCATAGACCTGCTGGAAACGGCAAAGGCCATTGTCCACGAGGAGATAGACGCCGCACTGGAGGCCGATGGCAGCCAGCCAATGTTTTACGGCGGCCCGCTCTTCGCGGCGCGGTACTCCAGCACGCGCGGCCTGGTTGTCATCCACCCGGCCGGTGACGACCTGCCGGCCGCACAAAACTGGCGCGATTCCGACAGGTGGCACGTGCTGCGTCGCGCCGTGCGGCCGGAAACGGCACGGCGCGATGCTGAGCATCATGCCGCCGGCAACAACATGCTACTGCTCGATTGCAGCGATGGCGATTACGGCCGTATCCCTGGCCCCGGCCCTGAACCGCTCTGGCGCGTCAAAGACCTGGAACCGCTATTCCGCAACCTGAAAATCACTGACGAGGCCACCTGGCAGGAATTGGCCGCACTCGATCACGTCAACCGCGATTACCTGAGCCGACTCTACCATGCCGACGCCGAAAGAAACCTGAACCAGGATGAGTTACTGGCACTCATTCGCAGCGGACGGCCGTACAGCCGGGCCATCAATGCGGCCGACCTGGACGACAGCGGTTACGAGGATGACGATTTTTAGAGGACGGCCCACGTCGCCCTACGACGTGGGCCAACCGGAGAGGCGGAAGCAACTCCGGTCTGACGATTGTAGCAAAAGGCGGAAATATGAAAATAACAGCACTTCTCCTTTTTGTTTTTTTGGCAATTGCATTTATCGCCATTGGCGCGGCGGCACGCCCGGCGCTGGACACGGCCGTAACGCTGGCGGCCCAGCCGGACAGTGTGGCTGACACGATCATGCGGTCGCGGCAGACGCCGCCGGTGGCCCCGGCCAGGGGTGGACACGGCTGGATGGTGGCGGCGGTGATCGGCATTGGCGCGGCGGCGGTAGCCGGGATGCTGGCCTATCTCAATTTTGGTGCGGAGTTTCTGCGCCAGCGGCGGCTGCTGAACCGCCGTCAATCCCATGCCCCGCGTACCCTGCCCCCCATGCCCCATGCCCCCATGCTGCCCGGCCAACAGCCGTACCAGCTACCGCCGCCCGATTACCAGACCGGGGAGGGCTACAGTGATTAAGTTTCTGCCCGTCGCCCTGCTGCTGCTGCTTGTCGCCTGCACCCCCAATGAGGCCGACCGGGCCATGTCGCTCACGGCCGTTGCCGTGATGGGCGGACAGGGTGGCGCATACACTGGCGCGGCTACCCAGGCCGCGGCGGCCCAGAGTACGGCCGTTGCCCTGTGGCAAGTAGCCACCCGTGACGCCGGGGCCGCGACGACGGCGGCCCACGTGCCCACCGCCCAGGCCCAGGCCACCGCCAATCAGGTAGCCGCCTGGCAGACGGCCACCGGCGACGCCCTGGCCGTGCGCGCCACCGCCATCCATATTGACGCCACCGCCACCGGCTACGCTATCATGGCCCAGGCCACTGCCAACGCCGTCGGCCAACTGGCAACCGTTGACGCCCGCCTGGTGGCAGATGAGGCGGCGCGCCTGCAACGGATGCGGGCGGCAGAAGATGCGGCCATTGACCGGCAACATCTGATCAACACGCTCATTGCCCCTATCGTCATCCTGGTTGGCTCGTTTGTCCTCATCGCCTCTTATATGCTCTACCGGGCACACATGCCGGTCACAGTGCCACACGGCGATCACGAAACATACACCCCGCCGCGCCTGACCCGGATTACACGGCCGTCTGTGCCCGCGCCGGAAATGGAGCAATTACCCGCGCCGATTGAGCCGCTGCTGCTACCGGCCGGGAAACTGCAAGGGAGTGTGATGGTGGCGGCCGTGCGGGGCAGCGGCAAGACAATTTGCTTGCGGGAATTGGTGGACGGCCGTGTATCCAACGACGGGCCGGAGAAGGTGACGGTTTTGGACCCGCACTATGCGGACGGCGCGTGGGGGCTGGCGCGGGTGATCGGCGGCAAGGGCGACGACGTGGCCGCCTATCTGGAATGGATGAATGGCGAGCTAGACCGCCGCGCCCGACAGCGCCAGGAAGGGCAGCGCCAATTCACGCCGCTCACGGTGGCGATGGAAGAGATGCCGGTGCTGGCAGCCACGTTTGACAATCTGCTGCTGAATACTTGGCGGCGGTGGATTTGGGAGGGGCGTAAATTCAACTTGAATGTGATGATTGTCACCCAATCCACCCGTGTGAAGTCACTCGGCATCGAGGGTCAGGCCGACCTGCTGGAAAATTTCAATCATATCATCTGGCTCGGCAAAACGGCCGTGTCTGAGTGGCCGGACATTACCCAGACCATGCCGCGCCCGGCGGTGATCAAGAGCGGCCACCACGAGCCGCGCCCGCTGATTGTGCCCTACGACCCGCGCAAGGATTCGGAGAGCGATCAATTCATCCCCTACTTCGTGGGGGAGAGTGGGCTGGTGCAACCGGCCACGCCGCAGCCACAGGGCGTGACAACCCAATGGGGCTATGTGACCCCGGCGCAGGTGGCGCGCATCCTGGCAATGAAGCGGGCGGGGGAAGCAAATAGTCGGATTGAAACGGCCGTGTTCAACCAAAACACACCGGGCGGCAATGCCTATCACAAGGTCAAAAGTGTGCTGGAAATGTATGGGTAGAAATTCTATCGAGTAGTAGAAATTTATACTCGACTACGGATTAGAGAATTCTACGGATTTGTAGAGGCTCTGTAGAGCCAGTTGGAGGAATAAAATGCAACGAATTACAAATAAAAAGAAAGCGAAAGCGGGGCAGTATTATCTATCACACGAGGAGGCCGAGGCGTTGGAAAAGCTGCGCCAGAAACGCCGAAACCCGGCACGGCGCGCCAGACCACAAACGGCCGAGGAGCCGCGCGGACTACTCAAAACATTACTGGTCGTTTTGGTTGTGCTGACTATCATTTATGTCATCGCGCAAATGACGGGTGGGCTATGAAAACAAAAACAACTGTCGCGCTTATCCCCCTGCTGCGGTCGCAACCAACCGGGTTGCGCAGCATCACGGCCGCGTCCCCACCCGTGACCATTCCGGCCCCAGCGTACGGCCGTCCTGTGCCCACGATCGTCAGTATTCCGGCCACACGGCCGTTGAGCGAGTTGATCGCCATCGGCCGCACGTACCACCCGCTGTGCCGCCACGCCTTCATCGAAAAGCGCGTGACTGGGTATTACCACTATGAACGGCGGGTGACGTGGCACACATGCGCGCTGGCAGCGGCGGTGGTGGGCGCTTATGGCCCGGCAAGCATCGAGCGGGATGATTTTAGCTACAGCGAGGCCATTTACCTGCTGGCGCGGGTGATTGGCTACCGCGCCGACGATGTGATTGTGCCCGGCCCCACCGGCCGCCGGGTGCAGCCATTGGCCGATGAGATTATGCAATTGGTAGACTTTAATATGTGGTCACGCGCTGGCGTGGCTACCTGGCTGGAGGATTTGGGGCTGTGAAGAAAAAAGAGCTAAGTCACCGACTGGCAAGCCTTTTTTTGTGTTCGCCCTGGGTCTGGGGCTGGTCTGGGCGGCTGATGACGGCCGTCATCAGCCCGGTGATGTGTGGTTTATGTTGCTGGCATTGGGATTGCTGCTATATGGGGTGTACCAATTGGTGCATCTCCTGGCGGATTTATGGAGTGAGACATGACCCGATACGACTATCTCTCCCTCGTCGCCATGATCGCGGTGCCTCTGGCCCCGGCGTTTTTCTTCGGCCACATGGTTTACACGGCCGTTGCCATGCTGCCCGCCCCGGCATGGCTGGCGATCATCATTGGCGTGGCTGCCGCTGTTGGCCTGGAACTGGTCGGTATTCTGGCCGGGCACGTGGCTAATACTGCCTGGACGGTAAAAGATTATGGCCGTGCTGCCCTGGGCGCATTGGTGATGGTAGTCTATGTTGCCATTGGCGTGGTGGAACTATGGGGCAGCATTGGCGCGGTGATGTTTTTGATCGCCCCCCTGGTCTACCTGCTGGCGGCGTTGCAAGAGGGGTTGCATACGGCCGTCAACCAGCAGGTGGCGGAGACGGCCGTATCTCGCCAGCAAGAACAGGAGGAGCGCCGCCAGCAACGGGAGCATGAGCAGCGCATGGAATTGGAGCGGCTACGCCTGGCACATGATGAAAAATTGGCGCGAATTGCCGCCAAGCCTCAGCCCCAACCCCGGCAGATTGCCCGGCAAGATACCGGCAATTTGCCGCATGATTGGCGGCAGCTTACCGGGCAACAACGGCGGGATTTAGCCCACCTCACCAGAGAGGGCAGAGAGGCTCTCATGCCTGAACTTTCCGAACGTGCCCGGCGTGATTGGCACAATCGTCTGGATGAAATTGCCGCGCAAAACGGCAGCTATGTAGGATGATATTTACACGGCCGTCGCCCCACCTGGGCGACGGCCGGGGAGGATATGATCATGATATTTGGACTGGATTTGGGTTATGGAAACATTAAGTTGTACGGGGCGGCTGGCGGGGTTGTACTGCCCAGCCGGGTGGCCGTCGCTGGTCGGGCGGCTGTTAATGACCTGGCGGGCATGAACGCAGCGGAACCGCCGCTGAAAATCACCACCAGCGGCCGCAGTTACTACGTGGGCGACCGTGCCCATGAATGGGGACGGCCCATCGAATCACTAGATTATGAGCGGCTGGCGGGCAGCCCGGAAATTATCGCGCTCACCTATGCCGCCTTTACCCGCTACCTGGAGCGTGAAAACATCCCAGAGGGGACGGGCATTGGCGTCATGGTTGGCCTGCCTTTGCAACCCTTGAGCGGGGAACGGGATGAGGTGGAGGGAACGCTGGCGGCCGTGCGGAAGTGGATGCGCGGGGTGCATGTGTGGCAGGTGGACGGCCGGACTTACCGGCTGAACATCGAGGACGTGCGCCTGACCAGCCAGACCACCGGTGCGCTGTTTGATTATCTACTGGACGGGGACGGCCGTTTCATCCCCGAACGCGCTAACCAGGTCAAAGAGGAAATTGGCATCATCAGCACCGGTTTCAACACGGTGGAGCTACAGGTAGTCCGCAACACGGCGCCGGTGCAGCGGTTCACGGCCGGGGCGACGGTGGGGGTGCGGCGGTTGTTGGAACTGATCAACAATGGCGACCTGTGGAGCCTGGGTGAGTTGGACGGCCAACTGCGCGCCGGGGCACTGAACACCCGTGATGCGCTGCCGGTGTGGGCACGGGAAGTGCAGGGGCAAATTGAGCACGTGTGGGGCCGCCAGTGGGAACGCTTTGCCCACATCATCATTGTGGGTGGCGGGGCTGTGCTGCTCAATGGCTACCTGACGCCTCGTTTCAAGGGCAAGGCAGCCATGCCGGATGAGCCGATCCAGGCCGTCGCCAGAGGGCTGTACAAATTAGGTCTGCTGCAAGAGCAGCAGAAACGAGGGCGCAAGTAATGGCCCGCCCGCACCTGGACTATGAACCAGTGATGATCAACGTCAAACTCACGCTGCACCCGGAGCATGATGCAGACCTGATCGCCTGGTTCGGCCAGGTACCAGGCCGCAGCCGGGCAATGGCCGTCATCGCCGCCCTACGCACTGGCGGCGTGGATGCACCCCACGCCGCCGCCGACTTTGACGGCGACGCCCTGGCCGCCGATTTATTGGCGCTGGTTTTTTGACGCAACAATCAAAAAATTATTATTTGACGCAATAAACAAGGAAAATATGAACAAATACAAACTACCCCCGGAAATTGAAAATCTTGGCAGGCGCGGGTTTGAGGCAGCGCAGCGACGGAAAGCGTTGCGGCAGGCCGGATGTACCACGTACGCGCTCGGCATGAAAGGTGGCAGCCAGGCCATTGTCTGCCTCTGCTGCGGCCTGGGCAGCAGCCACCCGGACGACATCGAAAAACGGTACTGCGGCTTTTGCCAGCAGCATCATGACGATCCCCCGGCCAATCCCGCACCGCCACTCTCTGCGGTGCAGGCGCTGCCCGCCATCATCAAGGCGGCGGGTGCCGAAGGGGTCTGGCTGCTGCGCGGCGCGAAATCAGTGGTGATGGGATGGGTAGACAATGAAGAGGCCACCGACCCATTGCAAATCGAGTTGGCAAACGCCGAGATTGTTCTACTGGCTCGCTTCCCCGTTGGTGATGACAAACCGGCGGGGATTGAGTATTGGTAAGGAGGAAGCCGTGAACTACCCACCACCTGAAGACAATCTGCATTGTCAATGCAAAGGCAATCCCGGCAAGGCATTCTTTTGCCAAACCGGGCATCTGACAGAGTGCCATTTCCCGTATGACTGCGATCATGCCGGTTGTGGACACCTGCACAAATACGATTACAGCGCCGAAGAGGCGCTGGTGTTGCAGACGACCGCCTACGGCCGTCTGGCACTCGGCGAGTTGATCGGCTATGACGTGGACGATTGGGGCAACCCGATGGCAGTGGAGACGGAACGGCCGTTGATGGAACTGATGTTGCAGGCCATCGTCAACGTGCATGGCCTGGAGATGATTGACACGATCATGACCGACGCCGGATTTGTGCAGGTAGGGGAAGAGGATGGTCTGCGATTATACGCGGATGCGGCCGACCCAACGGCAACGGTGATCATACGACTGGGACCATGGCGCGATGGCGCGAAGAATTAGAACACCAAACCAACACCTGCTGGCCATGATCGCCGACGAACGCGAAACGCTGCACAGTCGTTGGCGATACGGCCACCCGATGGTCCATCTGGACGATGGGCAATATGCAGATGTGGTCGAGCATTTGAACACAGAGATGTCCCGCATCTTTGCGCTCATGCGCGGCCAGACCTGGCCATCAAAGGGAAGATTATGACTGACGAAGAATACGCCCAAACACAGGAGGAGTTGATGGTATTGGCCCGGTGGGTCAACGGCCTCGACCTGGACGGCTTTTTGAGCCGCATCCGCCTGGCCGAAACATCCTCGACCCGACGCTCTACCTGCGCGGCGCAAACCAATTGCAGCAAATCAAAAGACTGGCGCAATCGCTCAAACCATTCAGGGACGAGATACGCCGGCAGCTACAGGAAGAAAAATCATGATCCTATCCATTCCTCTCACCAAAACAACTGACAACCCCTGGCAAACCCGCCAGGGCCTTGACCCCGCCTACATCGCCGAACTCGCCGCCGACATCCAGCGCAACGGCCTGTTGCAAAGCCCCGTCGGCCGCGTCATATTCCAGACGGCCGTCGAAAAGGCCATCCTGGACGCCGCCGACATCCAGAAATACGCCGAAATCATCCCCACCGACCGCGCCTTCACCGTCCAACTCGCCATCGGCCACAACCGCGCCGCCGCCGACCGATTGCTCAGCAACAAATGGTATTTTGACGAGCTGCTTATCCCCCTGGGCATCACCATTGAGTGGCCTGTAGACGTAGAGGCCGCATTGGATGAAGTGCGCCACCGCTGGCAGCGCATCCAATCCTGGATGCCTGATGAGCCGGGACAGACACGGCCGTTGCCGCAGATCAACGGCAATCTGCTCAACATCGGCCGGCTGCTGGACGAAATTGCCGCCCTACCCGCCAGCGACGAAACATACGACCTGCTGCGCCAGTTAGAAGCGGCGCGGTATCGGCTGGAGAAATTGAGCCAGCAGGAGGAAACGGCCGTATAAAAAAACAACCCGACCCCCTCATCTATCATGTCACCAGCGGCTACGGCGCCAACACCAAAGAGCCATATGTCGAGGTGCAGGCCCCGCGCCTGGCGGGAACAAACGCAGGACTGGTAAAAACTTTTGCGCGCAAAAGTAAAGAGCCTGGCATTTAGCCAGGCTCTTTTTTTTTGTGCCATTGCCAGGCAGTCACGCTTCCGGCCCCACCCCCCGAATCCCATCCCGCTCCCCTTCAGGCAGCAGCTTCAGCCGCTTCTCTAGCAATTGCCGGTAGAGCCACCGGTCGTACCGCAGCCAGAACCGCAGCAATGGCGACACCACCGCATTCGGCGCCAGCCAATCCAGCGCCCGCACCATCGCCGCCAATGCCCGCGCCTCTGAGTGCAGCATGTGTCTGGCTAACTCCTCTGGCGTCATCAGATTACCGGCCAATTAACTTCCGGCCGCTCTCGCTGCAAGACGCCAATGAGGTCGGCCACGCGGTTGCGTCGCTCCATAAATTCAATCAATGAGCGAATCTTGCCGCTCTTGTTGCCACCAATAAGCATTTCGTAATCCACCTTCAACTCAAACGTCAACCCGCGTAACTCTTCCTCGTTGAAATGCGCACCCATCAACCGTACCATCTCTCCCCGGTCGGTCATGCCTTTTATGTCGGCGAATCGGAGTAACGGCCTCAACCCAAACCACTGGTCTAGCGTCTCGAACCGGATAATAATGGACTGAACAAACTGTGCCATCTCTGCGATTTTTTTTTATCCTGGCGGATTGCTTCCTTCAGCCGGGAAACATCCTCATTTTGGGCTGCTTGCAGACGGGCAATATCCGTGCGTAATTCCTGAATGTCGCTACGTGCGGCATGTATTTCTTCGCGCGCAATCTGCTGCTCGCGGCGAATGGACTGCAATTCAGCCATGATAGCATCACTATCCATCGGAATTCTGCGCGCTGCTCTGATTCATCAGCGCGCTTTGCAAAAATGTCACCTGCGCCTGCAAACTCGCGATATCCGTTTTGGCCCGCGCCAACTCCTCTTTCTCGTACTGCCGCGCGGTTTCCCTGAGACTGGCATTTGTCTGGTACACCAGCAACGTCTGCTCAACATGTGCCAACCGGTACTCGGCTGCTGTTAGTCGTTGCTGGCATTCCTCCCGCGCCGCCACCTCCTGCGCCAACTGCAACGCAATATCCCGCTCCTGGATGGCCTGGCGCACCGCCTCCATAATGGTTTCTCGTATCCGGCGCGACTCTTGGCTTTCCGCCCCCTCCATCATGCGTACACCTTCGCTAACCCATCGGCCGCCGCCCGAATCGCGCCCAACACGGCCGTATCCGGCGCATTTTGTATCTGTTCCGGCGCCAGCCCGGCATTACCACCCAGCAGCACCCGCATGGCCGCGCCCAGGGAGTCCGCGTTTTGCACCATGTAGGCCGCCCATTTGCGCCGGGCGGCAATCGCCCCGGCCTCCTGGCTGTATGGCGGGGCGGTGTCTGCCCCTGATAAAATCTCGTGGCCGATGATAAACAATCCCGCCTGTATTTTGTTCCTGAGCGGCTCATCAAAAAACAGCGTATGCAACTCCAATAATGTAGCCATGTCTATGCCTCTATCCTGGTGTACGGCCGTTGCCTATCGGACGTCGTCAGCGAATTCGCCGCCATCACCGCCAGATCGGGGAGTTCGAGTTCTGGCGTCAGTTCCAGCACATCGGCAATCACATCGTACCGCTTGCGTTTGATCCTGAAATTGCGCAGCCGGTCAACGGCCGTGCCCAACCCCGGCGACAAATTACGGATGATCACCAAATCCCCCGCTCGCGCCATCCAGAGCGGATACGGCCCCCCGCCCGCCTCATCATACAACCCACCCACGGCAAATTGCGCGCGCGGGGTCGGCACGGCCGTCTCTGTGATGTGGATGTCGCGCTCTGTTTCGGCCTGTCTCTGGCTGGTGGTATTCGCGTTAATGAAGTCGCGCCGGTTGAACGGTGGCGTACCACGCGCATCGCTTAAATCGAGTGTGCCGAAGGGTACCGTGTTGGTTTGAACGGCCGTGCGTTTGAGACGATTGTTGGCGTCGCGATACACCGCATATGTTTGATTGCGGAAATTATCCATACTCCGGCTGATGGTCAAATTTCTGGCATCAACCAGCCATGTCCGGCTGGCGCTGTAGCGCGGCCGCAGGTGCAGCAAGCGGTTTTCCCACACACCTGCCTCGAATTGGTTTCCGTTGGCGCCGCCACGCGCCGCCAAATACACCAAAATGTCTTGCGGCCACTCGTCCTCATACAATTCATCTGTCAGATCGAGGGCCGTCGATTGAATCAGCGCCGTGCTATTGCGCAGATGGCTGGGATTAAGGGCGTTAACCTTGGCCACTAGGTCATTAGCAATCTCATTGGCATAAATGACAATGGCGCGCACCGTGGCCGTGTTGTTGTGGCCATTGAGAAAGACGGCCGTGAATGTGGTAGTTGTCACGGCCGTGACCGTAACCATTTCTGTGAGGCCGCCAATGACCAATTGCTGGCCCACATAGATATTAGCCATGGATGCCGGCGTGACGGTGTGCGTACCGGGCAGGATGTTTGTGCCCAGGGTCGTATTGACCTGGTTGGTTGTGGCAGTGGCCAGGCGGATGGATGTGGCGCGGAAGAAATTAACACCGGTGTCCTGGGTTATGGTGACGCTGCCACCGGTGTTGTTGAAGAATTCAAACATTAGCCGGGGGCTACCTGCAAATGTACCGAAAAACGCACCGGTCTGTAAAGCGCCGTTTCCGGCAGCTATATTTGCCACCACACTCCGGCTGCTGAAATCATCCTGAGAGCGCATCAGGCGGACTATCCAGTTCGTTGGTGCAAAAAACTGCCAGGCGAACTGGCAAACAACAATATTCCGCTCTCCGTTGTGCGGAGCGGCGTATGTTTGGGCACCTATGTTGCTGGTGGAGCCGGACGGGAACGTCTCTCCCTTCCTGGGTGCAATGTAAATGCGATTGTTGTTATCCATCTCCCATCGAGAGGGATCGAAAGCCGATAAATCGTCTGGCGTCGCCGGTCGCCAGCCGGCCGTGCTGGTACGTGACCACAATGCCGTATACGGCCGGTCAGACAGCGCCCGCCAGTTGCCCAGCGCCGTGATTTCCAATCCCCTGTCCACCAATGCCACGTCCTCAACGAGCCCTTCCCAGGCGATACTATCGCCAGATGACACCACCGCCCAGGGCACGCCGGGCATAATGTACCAGCGAAATGCCTCCTCCTCCGTCATGGGGATATAGGCCGTCAGCGCCTCGAAGCCATGCTCTCCGTCGCTGATTTCCAGCCGTTCGGCATGGCCGAAATCGGCCAGCATGTCACCATCCGGGCCACCGAAAAGCTGTAGACCAAGCATCACGGCAGCGGCCCCGCATCGCAGGCAATGACCAGACGGCCGTCAGCCCGCGGCTGGTAAGCCACAGCGTTGCCCATCTCGCACTCGACCAACCGATAGTCGCCGTTGCCAAGTGTAATGTCGGCCGGTTTTGTTTTGGCAACCCCCGCCTTCGCGGGGGCGGCCAGGGCCGCCATGAGGATAATCAAAATCAGCACAATCTTTATTCTGTTCATCA
>JAHBVI010000062.1 GCA_019637635.1 Anaerolineae bacterium | reverse complement strand
CTTCATAGGAGTTTGGCCCGCCAGAGGTGGTGTTGGCAATCCAGCCGCCGTCTACCATCACCAGCAGCAGGGGCGGAATAAGCCCTTGTTGGATGGCGGCTTCGGCGGCTTCGTCCAGGCCGTAGTTGTCCCAGGCGCTGTCGTCCTGGCTGTTGCCGCCAAAGAGGTAGATAACGGGATAGACACGGCCGTCCACTCCATAACACGGCGGTAAATAGACGCGATAGCTGCTTTCGCCGGTGAACTGGCTGGGGAAGCGGCCGGTTTGCATTTGCCCCGGTGGGCAGGGTGTGGGGGTCAAGGTGGCGGTGGCGGTAGCCGTAGCGGTGTCTACGGCCGTTGGCGTAGGTGGCGGTGAACTGGTGAAGGTAGGCGGGATGGTAGGGGTGGGCGCGCCGGTGACGCCAGAGGCCACCGTGGGTGTGGGCGCACCCGTTGGCGTGTCGGTGGGCATGATGATGGAGAGGGCGACGGCCGTTGGTAAAGGCTGCGGCACTGCCGAACAGGCCGCCCCACCCACCAACACTATGAGCAAGGCAAATAACATAGTACGCATCTGTCCATTATCGGATCAGTTGCCAAATTTGCCACCTACTGACATGTGTCTTTCTGACCGGGCGATTGAAATCGCGGCAACAAGAGGCAAAGCACACCTGCGTGGGCTGGTATTCCTCGTTTCCTCGTTCCCATGCTCTGCGTGGGAATGCCTGTTTGGGCGCTCTGCGCCGTGTGAGGGCGCGGAGCGCCCTGGTGGCTCATTCCACGCAGAGCGCGGAACGAGGCGAGGAACGAGCAAGAACCCGGCGATTGAAATCGCGGCTACAAACAGCGAAGGCCGACTTTGCCTTTTGTTGGTGCAGATTTATCTGCCGCTGCAATTCAAACTGAGATTTGCTGCAATTTGACCAAAAAGTAGCACATGCGTTCTAATTGTGGTATACTCCTTCTCCCGGTGTAGGCCGGGCAAACATTTTCCGTCAATTCGTTTTTCACAAAAAGGAGAGTTCCCATGCAAGTTGTAAAAAGTTATCCTGATGGCATTTTTTGTTGGGTGGATTTGTCCACCACCGACACGGCAGGCGCTAAAGCCTTCTATTCCGCCCTCTTTGGCTGGGAAATTGAAGACCGACCCATTGACGGCGGCGGCGTTTACACTATGTTGAACCTGGGCGGGCACAGCGTTGCCGGTATGGGCGAATTACAGCCGGAAATGCAGGCGCAGGGCATTCCATCCCATTGGATGTCTTACGTGAAACATGATGATGTAGATGGCGTGGCCGAGCGGGTGGCGGCAGCGGGTGGTATTCTGCTCTTCCCACCCATGGATGTGATGGATCAGGGACGCATGATCATGTCTCAAGACCCCACCGGGGCGATGTTTGGCGTCTGGCAGCCAAACCAGCACACGGGCGCGGAACTGGTGAACCAGCCCAACACGCTGGTGTGGAATGAACTGCAAACGAGAGAGACTGCGGCCGCCCAAGAGTTCTACCATGCTGTGTTTGGTTGGGAAGGGGAGGTGGCAGACGCAAATGGGTATGTGGTCTTTGCTCAGGACGGCCGTCGCCAGGCCGGTATGCTGGCTATGGATGAATCCTGGGGTGACGTGCCCCCTAATTGGGCCGTCTATTTCCAGGTGGAGGATGTGGCCGCCTACCAGGCCAGAGCGCAAGAGTTAGGCGCAAACATCCTGGTGCCCATGATGCCTGCCGGGGAAATGGGCCATTTCGCCGTGATTCAAGACCCACAAGGCGCTGTTTTCACCATTATGAAATTTAATGGGCCATCCGATCCGCCGCCTGGGTACTGAAGGTAATGGGTAATTGGGTAATTGCGTAATTACCCAATTACCCCATTACATGTTTTCCATTAGCGCCACTGCCCCCCACAAGGGTGCATCATCTCCCAGGGCCGCGGGCACAATATCAAACTGCGCTTGCGGCAGCACCGTTTCCCGGGCAGTCTGGCGAACCCGTTCCCACCAATCTGGCCCCGATTTTGTCACCCCTCCACCCAAGATGACCCGCTGGGGGTTCATTAAATTGGCCGCATTGCCAATGCCCACCCCCAATGCCCAGGCGCCTCGCTGTAATATAAGCAGCGCCGCCTCTTCCCCCCAGGCAGCCATTTCCGCCACATCTTGACCGGTAATTTCATTTCCAGAAAGTTCTAGCGCCTCGGCCAGATCAGCCGACATGTAGGGGCCGGAAGCGAATCGCTCCACACAACCCCGTTTGCCACACAAACAAACCGGGCCGTTGGGATCAACGGCCGTATGCCCAATTTCGCCAGCCATGCCGTTGTGTCCGCGATACGGCCGTCCGCCCAATATCCAGCCGCCGCCCACCCCCGTACTCACGGTGATATACAACAAATCGGCCAGCCCTTGCCCCGCGCCAAACCGCCATTCCCCTAACGCGGCTGTATTAGCATCATTGTCTATGCGAACCGGCGCGGTAAATAGTTCTGCCAATCGCTGCTGTAAGGGCACATCCTCCCAACCGGATACGTGATGGGACAGGCGCACCACCCCGGTGTGGTAATCGGCCGGGCCGCCAAAACTGACGCCAACGGCCGTAGCCCTCTCCCCCGCCAGCAATTCCCGCCCCAACGCTGCCATCGTCGCCAGATCAACCTGCGCGTCACCATCTGCCGGTGAGTAAACCCGCTTATGTGCCTGCCAGATGAGGTCATGTGCGTGGTACACCGCAGCATCCACCACCCCCGCCGTCAACTTCGTCCCCCCAAAATCCAATGCCAAAATCAACCCCATTTCATGCCTCCCGGTTATACTTGTGTTCAGGTGTTCACGTATTCACGTAAACGCCTGAACAGTTAAACCCTTGAACACGCATAATGTTAGCGAATCGCCTGCGTAAACGACAACGCCATTTACAGAAGTGGGCCAGACGGCAGGATGTGTCCTGCTACCGGCTGTATGAGCGGGACATCCCCGAATACCCGGCCATTATTGATTGGTATGATGGCGCGGTGGTGGCCTGGCTGTACGGCCGTGCCCGTGACGAGACACCCGACCAACAGGCCACCTGGCGCGCCCACACGCTGGCCGAAATTCAGGCCAGGCTTGACGTGGCCCCTACCCAGATTTTCGTCAAGGAGCGGGCGCGGCAGCAAGGGCTGGATGTGCAATATGAACGGCTGGCGCAAAAAGGACACATCCGGCTGGTGCGGGAGCAAGGGTTAATTTTTGAAGTGAACCTGAGCGATTACCTGGACACCGGCCTCTTTCTGGACCACCGCCAGACGCGGGCGTTGGTGCGGGAGCGGGCCACCGGGAAGCGGGTGCTAAACCTGTTTGCCTATACGGGGTCATTTACGGTGTATGCGGCGCACGGCCGTGCCTATGCCACCACCACCGTTGACCTCAGCCAGACCTACAGCGAATGGGCGGCGCGCAATCTGGCGCATAACGGTTTTGCCGTGGGCAAACAGCACCGCCTCATCACCGCCGACTGCCTGGCATACCTGGCGGAAGCCGTCGCCCGCCGCGAACAGTATGACCTGATCATCTGCGACCCGCCCACCTTTAGCAATTCCAAACGAATGCAGCAGGCTTCCTTTGCCATAGACCGTGACCACCCCGCCCTGATTCAAAACTGCCTGCGCCTGCTGGCGCCCGGCGGTGAACTCTTTTTCAGCACCAATGCCCGCCGGTTCAAACTGGACCTGACCGCTATCCCCCCGCTCGTCACCTGCACCGAACTCACCCCCCAAACCATCCCCGAAGATTTCCACAACAAACAGATTCACCGCTGCTGGCAGCTATTTACTGAGGAGTAGGGTACGCCTCTCTAGCAACAACGAAACCCTTTAATTTGCTTGCGTCAAGAGGCAGCATTTAATACCATTAGCATAGCGATTTGTCTTTTGAAGGAGAACGGTGAGTGAACAAGCACATTCTCAGGCGCATCAGGCAGGCGGTGAGTTCAAGGCGTTATCAAATGACAGATCATGCGTTGGAAGAAGCAGATGCCGATGACCTTACGCTAGAGGATATACGCAATGTGCTATTAACCGGCGACCTTGAGGCAACTTACACGGATGATCCCCGTGGGCCACGTTATGTGATTCGCGGCTACATGAATGAGAATCAGATTGATGTAGTCTGCCGTTTCCGCAGCGACCACGTGTTATTAATTGTCATCACAGTTTATGTGGTGGATTAAAGGTGCAATGATGGGCGAACGTAGTTACCCATGCGAGTTTTGTGATACTGACCAACCCCAAGCAGAAAAATTGGTCACCGTTGCCCGGCAACGGCGTGGGCAATGGTTTATTTTTGAAAATGTGCCAGCTTTGGTTTGCCCCAACTGTGGACACCGCTATTTCGCCGCCGATGTATTAACCGCCATGGAAGATCGCATGAAAACCACGCCGGAAGACGCCCGCCCAATTACTGGATGGGCTATGTCGCTGCCGCAAAGCGTCTGATCCCACTTTTGTCCCCCCTTGAAACCTGCTACACTATCAACTATGTTCAGCGATCCGTTGGAAGCGTGGCTGTGGCAAACGCCGCTGCCCCTGAGCAAAGAACCATTGGCTTATCCGCACACGGCCGTACTGGACGACGTGCAGCAGTTAGCCGCCTTTGGCGGCACGGCCGATCCCCGGCTGGTCACTTTCTGGCGAGACACGGCCGTTACCACTCCCCCCACCAATCCCTTTCGCTATGAACGGCGCGCCATTGCCATGGCTGCCCTGGCGCTGATCGCCATTCGCCACGATGACGCCACCGCTGTTGAGTGCCTGCACCAGTTGACTTACCACACCCTGCCGGAAGTGCGCGAACTGGCCGTCCATTACCTGGGGCGGGTTTTTACGGAAGCGGCACGGCCGTTTCCCGACGCCATCCTCAACGATATGACCCTTATCGCCCGGCAGGATGACGCTTTCGCCCCCCGTTTCCAGGCACGGCGCATTTTGCAGGTGGCCGGGGAACCGGTACCGCTGGACAACCCCCATGGCGTGTATGACCTGAAAGTGATGCCCTTACGAAACCGGCGCATCTACCGCACCATCGCCATCCGCTCCGAACAAACGCTGCGCGACTTGCAGCGTTTTATCCAGCACACTTTTGAGTGGGACAACGAGCATCTATTTTCGTTTTATATGAACGGGCGCAAGTATGACGGCCGTTACCGCTTCTCCTGCGCCCACGAACAAGACCGCCCCCCCTGGGCCTTTGAGGCCATCATTGGCCAACTAGGGCTGGTGATAGGCCACCACTTCCTCTACCACTATGACTACACCGCCGACCACCTGTTTGACGTCGAGGTCATCGCCATTCGCCCCCAGGTGCCGGCCGGCAACTACCCCCGCCAGATTGACAACCACGGCAAAGCACCGGTGCAGTATGCCCGGTAATCGGTGAACGGCAATCGGCAACCAGTTTACCGGCCACCGATTACCGCTCACCGATAACCGATTACCGTTTTACCTCTCCCCCCACACCCGCTATAATCCCCAGGCAACCTGAGCAACCACACGAGGAGTGACTGCGTGGATACCGGCCTAAACGAACGAGATTGGAACCTGCTGCTAAAACGCATTGCTGATGGCAAATGCACCCCTTTCATCGGGCCGGCCATTAACCATGCCTATCTGCCCACCCGCCGCGCCCTGGCTACCAGTTGGGCCAATGAATTTGGCTACCCGCTGGAAAACGGCGACCTGGCTCGCGTGGCCCAATATCTGGCCGTGGAAAACCACCGGTATTTCCCCCACGACGAAATGCAAAAGCAGATCGAAGCGGCGCAACAACCCGATTTCAGCGCGCCCAACCAGCCACATGCCATCCTGGCCGCCCTGCCCCTGCCCATCTTTATCACCACCAACTACGACAACCTGATGATGGACGCCCTGGCGCAGCGCCAAAAAGAGCCGCGCCGTGAACTGTGCCGCTGGAATCCCTACCTGCTGCGTTCCCACCCCTCTATGCTGGAAAGCGGCTATCAGCCCACCCCGGCCAATCCCCTGGTCTATCACCTACACGGGCACAGCGAATCCCCGGAATCGCTGGTACTCACCGAAGACGATTACCTGGATTTCCTGGTGAACATTTCCTCCAATGAGTACAACCTGCCGCCGCGCATCCAGCAGTCACTCACCGACTCTTCCCTGCTGTTTATCGGCTACCGGCCAGGGGATTGGGATTTCCGGGTGCTGTTTCGCGGCCTGGTGGCGGCTGCCCAGGGCGGCCTGCGCCGCATCAGCGTAACGGTGCAGGTGCCACCGCTGCCGGATGACGCCGCCGAACCGACAAAGGAGAAGGTGCAGGAATACTATGGCAAATATATTGACCTGACCGACCGGCAAATGCGCGTCTATTGGGGCACGGCCGAACAGTTTATTGCCGAACTGGGACAGCGACGGCAGGGAGCAACGCCCACACCACAGGTAGCCGCCGCCGCACCCACCATTGATCTGCTGCGGCTGCAAAGCAATCTCAGCGATACCTTTAACCTGCAAGAACTACAACAAATGACCCAATATGACTTGCGTATTGATTACGAGACGTTCCCGGACACCAAACCGGCTTTTATTTTACATCTGGTGACATATATGCAGCGGCGCGGTCGCCTGTATGAACTGGCAGAAGTATGCCAGCGCGAACGGCCGCATGTGCAATGGCTTTGACGCGCGACAACAAGATGGCAGACACCACCCCCAACCCCTACGTCGGCCCACGGCCGTTTGAGCGGAGAGATAGCGCCCGGTTTTTTGGCCGTGACCAGGAAGCGCGGGAACTGCTATCTTTGATTGTAGCCAACCGCGCGGTGGTGCTGTATGCCCAGTCAGGCGCGGGCAAAACGTCGCTGCTCAATGCGCAGGTCGCGCCGTTGTTGGAAGCAGAGGGGTTTGAGGTGTGGTCGGTGGCGCGAGTGCAAGGACCGGCCATCACCAGCCTGGATCCGGCCGAGATTCAAAACATTTATGCCTTTTATGCATTGTTTAGCTGGGCGGGCCAGGAGGGAGAAACGGCCGTAGGGATCAACCAGACCATCCCCGCCTACCTGCAAGCCCATCCCCGCGCCCAGGATGAAGCCGGGTATGACCAGCCGCGTGTCCTCATTTTTGACCAGTTGGAAGAGTTATTCACCGCCTTTCCCGCGCGTTGGCAAGAGCGCGAAGCGTTCCTGAACCAGATCGCCCGCGCGCTGGATAATGACCCTCTGCTGCGCGTCGTCTTTTCGCTGCGAGAAGATTACCTGGCGCAGCTTGACCCGTATGCCCACCTGCTGCCCCGCAACCTGGGGGTGCGCTTCCGGCTGGAGCGGATGCGCCCGGAAGCGGCGCTGGCGGCCATTCGTAGCCCGCTGCGGGAGACAGAGCGCAACTTTGCCCCCGGTGTGGCCGAACAGTTGGTGGAAGATTTGCGCGCGGTGCGCGCCGAAACGCCGGGCGGCGGCGTAAAAACGGTGACAGGCGAATTTGTGGAGCCGGTGCAGCTTCAGGTGGTATGCCAGAATTTGTGGGAAGATTTGCCACCAGAAGTGACGACAATCACGTCCGAACACCTGCGCCAGTTTGGGGATGTGGATCAGGCGCTTTCCAATTTTTACACGCGAGCGGTGAACCGGGCGCTGCCTCTGGCGGGCATGGACGAGGAAGCACTACGGCAATGGTTTGAAACATCGCTCATCACCCCGGCGGGTACACGGGGCACGGTGTACCGGGGTGTGCAGGAGACGGCGGGGGTTGATAACACGGCCGTGCAAATCCTGGAAGATATGCACATCATCCGCGGCGAAATCCGGGCCGGTTCCCGCTGGGTGGAACTGACCCACGACCGGCTGATTGAACCCATCCAGCAAGCCAACCGGCAGTGGCATGACGCCCGGCAGGCGGCGCGTATCAAACGCATCCGCCAGATCGCCATTGGTATTGTGACCATAGTGCTGATCATTGGGTTGGGCACACCTTTTCTCTCACTGCTATTACCAAACAATAACCTTGTGACGGCCGCCATTCAGGCCACAGGCACCGGTCAGGCGGAGATGCAGGCAGAGATGAATGAGACGGCGACGGCGGCCTGGGGCACGGCCACCGCCGAAACCATGATCCGAGACACGGCCGTAGCCCAAACGGCCGTCTTCCAGGATGCCCTCAACGCCACCGCTACCACCGACATTATCGTCCGGGACACGGCCGTGGCCCAAACGGCCGTCTACCAGGAATCGCTCAATGCCACAGCCACCGGGGAGGCAGCGATGTTTGCCACTGCTCTGGCAGAAACGGCCGTCGCCCAACAAACCCTGGAAGCGAACCTGATGACGGCGGCCATGGAAGCCACCCGCACGTTTGCCGAACTGGAACGATTGCGCGTCCCGGTACGGCCGTTGCAGCCCGGCATCAGCATCGGCAATCAGAACTCCAACACGGCCGGCACGTTGAGCGCCTTTGTGGTAGATGACAATGGCGTGTTTTATCTGCTTGGCCCCGGTTTTGCCTTAGGCGCGGCTGATGCGCCGGTGTGGCAGCCCAGCCCCATTGATGGCGGCCAGCCGGAAAATGTGGTGGCCTTTACCGCGCGAAGCAGCCCCACGAGCGGTTCGTCTACCCTTGACGCCGCCCGGTTAATCGGCATGGCCCGCCTGGAACCCGGCATCTCCTTCCAGACAACTGTGCCCGGCATTGGCCCCATTGTGGGGGCGCGCCCGCCGGTGATGGGGGAAGGGGTGTGGGTATACGGCCGTACCTCTGGCCTGGTGGAGCGGCAAATTAGCTGCGTGGCCTCTTGCCGGGCGATCATCGGCGAGAGCGTCACCGTAAACGCGGAGTTTGCCCTGGACAGGCCCTTGAGTTCCGGCGATGAAGGGGCGCTGGTGCTGGACGGCGCCGGCTATGTCATCGGCATTGTGGCGGCCAATACGGCCGATGGGGCGATGGGAGCGGGATTGACGGCCGTACTTGACGAATTTGACGTCGAACTGGTCACCGTCGGCCAGCAGCTCACCCGCTACAATCTGGGCCGGGGCGTCTGGCCTGTTGCTTTCTCACCAGACAGTGACCAGATTGCCGCCAGCGACACACAGAGCATCCGCCTGTACGATTCTCTGGAACCTGATACCACGCCGGATATAAGACGCGGCTACCAGGAATGGATTTTAGCGCTGGCTTTTTCGCCGGATGGCGCTTTCCTGGCATCGGGTGGGCAGGATAATATCGTGCGGTTGTGGAGTGTGACCGATCCAAGCGCCGCCCCCATTCAGTTGTCAGGCCATACCAATGATGTCACGGCCGTGAGTTTCACCCCCGACGATCAATGGCTGGCTTCCGGCAGCCTGGATGGCACTATCCGCCTGTGGAACATGAACGCCTGGGGAGATGAACCCATCATCGTAGCCCGGCTGCCCCATGGCATCTACGCGCTGGCAATTTCGACGGACGGCCGTTGGCTGGCAACGGGCAATGGTGACGGCAACATCCGCTTGTGGCAACTGGCCGATCTGGCGGCCCGGCCCCGCATCCTCTCCGGCCACCCTAACATCGTCACCTCCCTCGCCTTTTCGCCAGACAGTACGCAATTGGTTTCGGCCGGATTTGACGGGGATGTCTTGCTGTGGGATATAACCGCGCCGGCCACCCCGCCCGTAATCATATCAGAAAATGGCGGCCGTACCGTCGCCTTTGCCCCTGATGGCCGAACTATCGCTACCAGCGGCTCAACGGGCCTCATCCGTCTCTGGAATCTGGACGATCTGACGGCCGAATCGCTGCGTTTAACAGGCCACACCGACACCGTGCCCACGCTGACATTTTCGCCTAACGGCGTCTGGCTGGCTTCCAGCAGCACCGACGGCACGGTACGCCTCTGGCTTGTGCGCTAGAGAGCAGTGCCAGGCACGGGGCAGAATGGCATGGGACGGCCAAAATGGTTTTGCCCCGTGCCTGGCACTATGGTAACACCTATTGTTATTGCCAGATGAATCCCCTATCATTCACGGCAAGTACGATTGAAAGGGATCGCACATGCGCAGACTAACTTTACGATTACCAGAAACGTTATTTCATCGCATTGCCTCGTTAGGTGTTGTTTCCGATGAGGAGTTTGATGTTATCCTTGAAGAGGGAGAACTTGATGAAAATGGTACGGGATTGGGCAGTGATATGCAGGCCCGCATTGAAGCAAAAATAGCAGCCGCCCGGCTTAATTGACTGTGTCCGCTTCCCCCCCCTCTCTCAGCGTCGGCCGCAAGCTGGCATACGGCGTGGGTGATATTGGCCCGGCGCTGGTGGCCACGTTGCAAGGCTTTTTCCTGAATGCCTTTTTGCTGGATGTGGCCGGATTGCCGCCACAGTGGGCGGCCGCCATCTTTCTCATCGTAAAAATTTGGGACAGTGTGAATGATCCCATCATTGGCTGGTTGTCGGATCACACACACACGCGCTGGGGACGGCGACGGCCGTGGCTGCTTTTTGGCGCTATCCCCTTTGGCATTGCCTGGTTTTTGCAGTGGCAGGTGCCCGACCTGACTGCGGCGGGTCTGTTTTGGTACTACCTGGTGGTGGCGCTGCTGCTGGATACGGGGATCACGGCCGTGAACGTGCCCTACACCGCTCTCACCCCGGAAATCGCCCCCGACTACAACGAACGCACCAACCTGAACACCTACCGCTTCAGTTTCTCCATTTTGGGCGGCATGGTCTCGCTCATTGTGCATCAGGCAATTTTAGATGCTGCCCCCGATATTATTTCCGGTTTTGCCATCAGTGCGGCCGTCATGGGGCTGGTCATCATCGTCACCAATTTGATCACCTTTGCCTTCACCGAAGAGCGGTTTTTCCACGAAGATACCAAAAAAGAAGAGCGCGGCTCAGAGCCGGGATTCATAGAAGGCTTTGTGATTGCTTTTCGGAATAGACCATTTGTGATGGTCACGGCCGTGTATCTGCTCACCTGGCTCTGCATCCAATTCGTCCAGGCCAACTTGCAGCTCTACGTCCGCTACTGGATGGGCGCAGACGACCAGTTCATCTACCTGGCCGTTGCTCTGCAACTGTCCATCTTCGTCTCTCTCGTCATCTGGTCTAAAGTCAGCGAACGCATCGGCAAAAGGCACGTTTACTTCCTGGGCATCAGCTTCTGGATCATCATCGAAATCCTCCTCTTTTTCATCCAACCAGGCCAAATGACCTTCCTGCTGCTGTTGGCGGTGTTGGCGGGAATTGGGGCCAGCGTTGGCTACCTCATCCCCTGGAGTATGCTGCCCGACGTGGTAGACCTGGACGAACTGAACACCGGCCTGCGCCGCGAAGGCATTTATTACGGCTTTTTCGTCTTCCTGCAAAAATTGGGCATCTCCCTGGGGCTGGCTATTTCCAATCTCATCTTTGCCGCCACCGGCTACATCAACGACCCCCAACCCGGCCCACCGTTCCCCACCCAGCCAGACGCCGTGCTGCTGGCGCTGCGCCTCTTCGTCAGCCTGGTGCCCGTCATCATCCTGCTGTGCAGTTTCCCCATCGTCTACAAATACCCCCTGACCAAAGAACGCCACGCCCAAATTCGCGCCGAATTAGAATCCCGCCGCCAATCTCGCTAATGTGCTGCGCCGTGCCGGCTGGTATACCGCCGCCTGATAAGGTTGAGGCCCTGAGTTAAACTTTGACCTAAAGGGGCACGGGGATAGGTGGCTCGTAGGCAAATGGCGGTTGGATCGCAGAGAAAATGATGCCTATGGTTGGTATGATGCCAGTATTACCCATAGGAGACGCCTAATGAAAACCCTTGTTCTTCTGTTCGTCGGGGGATTGATTCTGTGGCTGGTAGCCTGTGTGCCTGCGGGCAACGTGGAACCAGCAAGCAGTGACTTGTGGGAGGCCGCGACGGTAGAAGCACGGCCGTTGGCCACCCCCCGCTCTCTCCAGGAAACCCGAACCCCACCGCCCCCGCCCATCGCCACCCACATGCCCACGGTTGATCCCACCGTGCTGACCACCACGCCCTGGCCGCCAGACCCCATACCCTCGCCGACGCCTGTGCCACCCTTCCCCGGCATGGTGTACACCACCGCTGAAGGGTTATGGCAGGTCAATACCAACTGGCAGCCGGAGTTGTTGTTTGACAGGCCAGGGGTGTTAGAGCCGAACGGCCGTCGCGTTTTGTACGAACAGGATGGCGACATCTGGGTACTTGATTTGATCACGGGCAACCAACAAAATGTGACAAACACACCTGATAGCATCGAGTGTTGCATCAAATGGTGGCCCAATAAACCTGACACATTTTTCGCCATCACCTACCATGAAGACGATATTTTCGAGTCCGTTGTGGGTAAGATGACGGCCGTCACCCTAGCTGGTGACACCACAATCCTCGCCCAAGAAACAGTGGGGGCATCCTCAATTTCACCAGATGGGCAGATAATTTCTTTTGAAGATCTTTACTATCAGCCTTTTCTATATCAGTTGGGCGGTGAGATTGAATTGTTAACCCTGGAATCGGAAACCTTAGAAGAAGCCTCTTGGGTAGCATTTGAGAATCCTATCTGGTCGCCTGATGGGCAGAAAATAGCCTGGAATATTGCTTATGGGAATGAAACCCAACAATGGGTTGCCCTGGCAATTTACCATGTTGGCGAACCTGAGATTCAGATACTTCATCCGATTCACCCTGCCGGATACAGCGGCGGAACACATCCACCTGTCTGGCATCCCAACAGCGCATGGGTTGTATTTGATGCGGTTGATGAAGTTGTATCTGAGCAAGGCTCATGGGTGATCGCTATTGATGGTAGTTCCCAAACAAACATTGGTGTTATCAGGCAGCCTGTATGGAATCCCGACGGCCGTTACCTGCTCTACCAGACCGATGAAGGCTATTTCCTCACCATTCCACCCGACTTCACGACCAAAATCAACGTATACCTGCCGCCTGGTGCGCGGGTGCTGGATTGGCAAGAAATCCCCTGACAGTACCCGATTCGTAGTAGGCAATTTATCACCGTGAGAGGCTGGCAGGTTGTTGCTGCTTTGCAACCGGATTGTGGTATCGTCCAGATTGGTTCAATCCTGGAGATTGAACCAATCTAAACACGCCACGAGAAGTTCAACTTCTGCGCAGAAGTTGAACTTCTAGACCTAAGGAAGACAACCATGACTCGCTATGCGCAAATCCTCAGCACGGGCCGGTATGTGCCCGAAAAGATGCTGCCCAATTCCTACTTTAACGAGATTTTAGGTCGGGATGTAGACGACTGGCTGGTGCAAAACGTGGGCATCAAGGAGCGGCACGTGATGGCCGCCGACGAAACGACCAGCGACCTGTGCGCCCATGCCGCCAACCAGGCGTTGGCGCGGGCAGGCATCAGCGCCGCCGATGTGAATTTGCTCATCGTGGCTACCGACACGCCGGACTATTTCAGCCCGGCGACGGCCAACGTGGTGCAGCACAAAATCGGGGCGGTGAATGCCGGCGCGTTTGATATGAACTGCGCCTGCGCCGGTTGGGTCACGGCCGTAGACACCGCCGCGCGCCACATCATGACCGACGAGGAAATGAACTACGCCCTGGTCATTGGCGCGTATGGCATGACCCGCTTTGTGGACTACACCGACCGCTACACCTGCACGTTGTTTGCCGATGGCGCGGGCGCGGTGGTAGTGGGCGCGGGCGATCAGCCGGGGTTCCTGGCCGGGCAGCGACTGGCGCGGGGAGATTTTTACGATGCGTTGGGCATTTATACCGGCGCGGCTGCCTGCCCGGTAACGCCCGCACATGAGAACAACGGCCGTCCCCGGGTGCAGTTTGTACGCAAGTTTCCGGCCACCTTTAACGCCGAAAACTGGCCGCCGTTGATTGAGGGTACGGCCGTTAAAGCCGGCCTCACCCTGGACGAGATAGACTTTTACCTCTTCACTCAACTCAACCTGAACACCATCAAAATGATCATGGAGATCATCAGACAGCCCTTAGAAAAGACACACTGGATCATGGACAAGTGGGGCTACACCGGCTCCGCCTGCATCCCCATGGCCCTGGACGATGCTCTGGAACAAGGCATTGGCCCCAAACCGGGCGATAACGTCCTGTTCATCGCCAGCGGCGGCGGTATTGCCATGGCCTGCACGGTGTGGAAGTGGACGGCGAATTTGAACTTCTAGAGGGAGATTAGAGATTGGAGATTGGAGATAAACTAATCTCGAATCTCCAATCTCCAATCTCTGCCAACGCACGCAACAAACAGCGGCTTATGGGGTCAACCTATGTACATTGGCGATTATTTGGGCAGGCGGGCGATTTATTCACCGGACAAAACGGCCGTAATAGACACCGGGCACGATCCGGTCTTGCGGCTGAATTATGCGCAGTTGAATGAGCGCGCCAACCGGCTGGCAAACTGGCTGCGCCAGGAAGCAGGCATTGGCAAAGGGGACCGCGTCGCCATTTTAGCCAGGGATGGCATTGCCCACCTGGACTGCTTTTTTACGTGCAGCAAGCTGGGGGCCATTCATACGGCGCTCAACTGGCGGCTGCACTGGCGCGAACTGGCGGGGATCATAGCCCAGACCACGCCCCAGGCACTCTTTTACTCGGATGATTTTCGGGAAACGGCCGTCCAGTTACAGGCCGACGCCAATGCCCGCAGCCTGCGCCATTTTGTGCATCTGGAAGGTGAAGGCGTACCTGGCAGTCTGCCCTATGAAAGCGCCCTGCAAAACGGGCTGCCAGACCCCATCTTTGACCCCACCATTGAAGCGGAAGATATTGCCGCCCTCATTTTCACCGGCGGCACCACCGGGCTGCCCAAAGCGGCACAGGTGTCGCACCGCATGATCGCCTGGAACACGCTCAACACCGTCATCCATGATTTGCACCACGACGATGTGTATCTGAATGTATTTCCGCTGTTCCATACTGGCGGGCTGTTTGTGTATACGCTGCCCAACGTCATTATGGGCGGTACCACGATTTTGCTGCGCCAGTTTGAGCCGGAACGGGTGTTGGCATTGATCGAGCAGGAGCGGGTGACGGTTTTTGCGGCTGTACCCACCATGTACCAGCTTTTGACCCAGGCGCGGAATTGGGACACGGCCGTACTCACTTCCCTCCGTTTCTGCACCAGCGGCGGCGCCCCCTTGCCTGTCCCCCTGGTGCAAAAGTACACCGCCGAAAAAGGCATCCACTTCAAACAGGGTTTTGGCATGACGGAGTTTGGCCCCGGCATTTTTGCCCTGGCCGCCGCAGACGCCATCAGCCACGCGGGCAGCATCGGCCGCCCCAACTTCTACGTGGCGGCGCGGGTGGTGGACGACGACAACCGGCCGTTAGCCACCGGCGAAATTGGTGAGCTGGTCTTGAAAGGCCCCAGCCAATCCTCCGGCTACTTCAATGACCCTGAAGCCACAGCCGAAGCCATAGACGACGAAGGCTGGTTCCACACCGGCGACCTGGCCGTTTATAACGAGGAGTGGTACTTCACCATCAAGGATCGCAAGAAGGACATGTTTATCTCCGGCGGCGAGAACGTCTATCCGGCGGAGATTGAGGCGGTGTTGTATGGGCACACGGCCGTACATCAATGCGCCGTTATCGGCATCCCGGATGCAAAATGGGGGGAGGTAGGGCTGGCCTGCGTAGTGTTGCAGCCAGGCGCCGCTGCCACCACCGAGGAACTACTCAACCACTTGAAAGACCACCTGGCCGCTTACAAAGTGCCCCGGCGCGTCGAGATCATGAAAGCATTGCCCATCTCCGCCGCCGGTAAAATCCTGAAACGAGAACTTAAGCAGCAGTTCACCAATTAAGGCTCCTTTTCCAGACCAAACAGCCTCAGCAGCCGCTGCCAGCCACGCTGTCGCTCGATGGCTTTGGCGCGCCAGGTGCCAACGATGCCGTAGGGGATAAAGAGGACAATGCCCACGTAAATGAGTCCCAGCAAAAAGCTGGAGGCGTGGCCAAACCAGCGGTCCAGGTAGAATTGCAGCAGCCGAAACACGGCCGCGCCAATCATCGCCCCACTCAACGTGCCCACCCCGCCAATCAGGATCATCAACAATGCCGCCACCGTCCAGCCCAGTCCGGCAATGTTGGGGCTGACGATAGGCTGGTGGATGGTGTGAAAGAAGCCGGCAAACACGGCCGTAACCGAAGCCACCATCAGCGCCGCCAATTTGAAATAAAAGGTGTTGTACCCCAACATCAACGCCCGGTTTTCATTTTCGCGGATAGCCACACACACCCGCCCCGTCGGTGAATCCACAAAACGGCGGTACACCAGGTAAACCAGAAAAGTAAAGAGCAGGGTAATCAGGTAAAGCTGAAACCGTTCATTGGACGTGTTCAAAAACGCGGGCACAATCACCCCTTGCAGCCCCACGTCTGCGCCCGTCCAGGCCGCCAGTTCACTGGCCTGCACCACGATAAAAAACATAGAAGCAATGCCCAACGTCACCAGGGCAAAAGTGATGCCCTTTACACGCGGCAGCACAATGCCAAACAACAATGCCTGCGCCACCCCCAACACAACCAATCCGGCCAGCGTGGCCCCCAATCCCCAGCCCAGATTCTTAAAGGCAATGCCCGTAAAATAAGCGCCAACGGCAAAAAACATGGCGTGCCCAAAAGAAAGCAGCCCGGTCACGCCCAAAATCAGGTCATAACTGATGGCATAAATCGCCAGGATGTACACCTCAATCAACAAACCCTGCAAAAATTTGGCATTGCCGGAGTTGTTCGCCAGCACGTCGCCCACCGATTGGCCGTCGGCCAGCGCCACCAGAAAGGGAAAGAGGATCAACCCCAACAAGAGAGCCAACAAACCGGCGTTATCCTTCATCCATCCGGTCAGGCGATTTTGGGCCACGCCCGTTTTTGAAACCGTTGTTTGCATCCTTATACTCCCGTGAGCCGTGAGCCGTAATCCGTGAACCGTAATCGGATTACGGTTAACGTTCCCTATTCACTCCGGCCAAAGAGGCCATTAGGCAATACCAGCAAAATAATGACCATCAACAGCACCACCGAAGCGGGCACGAGGGGCGGGGATGGTTTGAATGGTTCGGCCAGGAAGGGCAGGGTGATGCCGATTTGCCCGTATTTGATGATGAACTGTTGCAGCAGTCCCACCAACACCGCCCCGGCCGCGGCCCCCGGAAAACTGGTGAGGCCGCCGATAGCCAGGGCGATGAGCGCCAGCAGCAAAAAGCGGGTGCCCATGTCCGGCGACAGACCCACCGAAGGCGCGGCCAACACGCCGCCCAGGGCCGCCAGCCCCACGCCCAGGGCAAACACCAGCGTAAACACCTGGCGCACGTTGATGCCCAGCGCCTCTACCATTTCGCTGTCTTGCACGCCGGCGCGGATGATCATGCCGATGCGGGTGCGCTGCAAAACGAGCCAGACCGTGACCAGGACGACCAGGCCCACCAGGACGATGAAGATTTCGTTGTAGGCGCGCAAACGGCCGTCAAACAATATCACCGTCGAACATTGATGCGCCAGCAAATCGGCCAGGCTGGTGGCCGGGCAGCCATCGCCGCTGCCGGTAAAGAGGGCGGCGCGGGGCATGGTGAATTCAGGCCGCCCCCAAATGGTGCGCACCACCTCGATGATGATGAAACCCAACCCCAGGGTGAGCATGAGTTGATAGATGGGGCGGCTGTACAACGGCCGTATCATCGTCACTTCCACCACGCCCCCCAACACCACACCCACCAGCGCGGCCACGGCCATCGCCAGGAAAAAGCGCCAGGTGGTGCCTATGTTGAGCAAACCGGCCGTGAGGGCATCGTTGCCAAAATGGACAAGTAAAGCCAGGGCAAACAACACGGCGGCAAAGATGAGAGGGCGGCGGGCCACGGCCGTTAGCCGCATCCCCCCTTCCCGCCGCTGCCGGAAACCGGCCATGGCCACCGCAAACAGCGCCATTCCTAGAAAAACGGCCAACAGCAGAACCAATGGATTAGCCGCTGGCGCCTCCGGCAGCACCAATCGCCCCTGTTCCAGCGCCAATGAATAGGTGATGGGGCTTTCCGAATAAACCGCCGGGTTCCAGATGGCAATGGAATAACGGGGCGCAACCAATGCCAACACCACCAATGACAGCGCCAGCACCGGCCAGGGCCAGAATCGCGCCAGCCGCGGCGACACGCTCAACCGTGCCAGTAACGACTCCCACAGCGACGTCAGCAGCAGCCCGGTAGCCAGCAGCAGCAGCAATGGCAGCACGTCCACAAACGTATCCGGGCGCACAAACACCGTCCAACCCACATACGCCCCCAGCATAAATAGCTCACCGTGCGCCAGGTTCAGCACGTCCATCAGGCCAAAAATAAGCGACAACCCGGCCGCCACCAGGAAGGTAATGGCCCCCACCGACAACCCCCGCATGACGGTAATGACCCAATCGCGCGGCTCCATGCTTTGCACGGCCGTAAAAAACAACACCGCCAACACCGCCAGCGTAATCAATTGCAGCCGATTCTTTCGCAGCGCCACCACTGTGTTACCTCCAGGAATTAGGAATTATGAATTAGGAATTATGAAGGATGAAGGATGAATCTTCCCTCATCCGCAAACCGATTACCGATCACCGATTACGGATTACCGATTACGGATTACGGATTACCGATTACGGATTACGGATTACCGATTACGGATTACCGTCTTCACGCCGCGCCCAGGTACCGGTGAATGGTGGCCTTATCCGCCACTAAATCAGCCATCAGACCGTGTTTCACCGTCTGCCCTTCGTCAATAATCACGTACCGCTCCGCCAGCCGGCTGGCCATCAGAAAGTTTTGCTCCACCAGCACCACCGTCGTATTGGCCGAAAGCTGGCGAATCGCTTCCATCATCTGTTCAATAATCACCGGGGCCAGCCCTTCGCTGGGTTCGTCAATCAGCAGCAGCCGGTTGTCCGGCACCAGGGCGCGGGCCACGGCCAACATTTGCTGCTGCCCGCCAGATAGATTGGTGCCCGGCAGTTTGATCAGCCGCTTCAAATCAGGGAACAAATTAAAAATGAATTCCTCTTTGCGGGCCAGGTCGCCCTTTTTGCGCTCGGCAATTTTCAGGTTTTCCAACACGCTCAGGTCGCGGAAAATGGCGCGGTGTTCGGGCACGTAGCCAATGCCCAAAGCGGCAATGTCAAAACTACGCCGCCCCTGAATTTCCTGCCCGTCAAAAATTACCCGGCCACTGCGCGGCGGCGTCAGCCCCAGGACAGATTTGAGGGTGGTAGTCTTGCCCGCGCCATTCCGGCCGAGTACGGCCGTGATACTCCCCACCGGCACTGCCAGATCAACCCCTTCCAAAATGTGGAACTGGCCGATAAAGGTGTGAATTTCTTGGACCTCTAGAAGATTCATCATTATTATTGAGGGGAATGGAGATTGGAGATTAGAGATTGGAGATTGAAAAATCGCTAATCTCCAATCTCTAATCTCTTTTCCTCACATCCCCATACAACTCACCCAAATAAGCCGTCTGCACCATTTCATTGGCCGCAATCTCGGCCGGAGCGCCTTCGGCCAGCACCGCGCCGTGATGCATCACCGTGATCCGGTCTGAATAATTCATCACCACATTCATATTGTGTTCCACCAGCATCACCGTCTTTTGCCCGCTTTCCTGGATGCTCTGAATCAGCGCCATCAATTCTGGCACCTGCTCCGAGGCCATGCCTGCCGTTGGTTCATCCAGCAGCAGCAGTTCCGGGTCTGGCGCTAAAATCATGCCCAGTTCCAACTTGCGCTGCGCCCCGTGCGGCAGCATTCGCGCCGGCAGCAACGCCTGCTCCGCCAGCCCCACCTGATACGCCACCGTCCAGGCGCGTTCCTCATAATGCGGCAAACGACGATGTGACTGCCAGAAGCGAAAGTTGTCCCGCCCCAACGCCTGGCAGGAGAGACGGATATTTTCCAACACGGTCAAATTGGGGAAGATGTTGGTGATCTGGAAGGAACGGCCGATCCCCAGATGCGCCGTCTTGTGAACCGGTAATCGGGTAATATCCTGCCCTTTGTAGACAATACGGCCGCCGGTCGGCTTCAAATTGCCACTCAACAGGTTAAAGAAGGTGGTTTTGCCCGCGCCATTTGGCCCGATGATGGAATGCAGCGTCCGCGCCTGCACTTGCAGGCTGACGTTATCCACCGCCACCAGCGCCCCAAACTCCCGGCGCAAATTGTGGGTTTCCAGAATGATGGGTTCGGCCATCTGTCCTCAATAAGTAATTGGGTAAGTGGGTAATTACGTAATTACCCACTTACCCAATTACCAGTTTACTGCCTGCTCAGGCTGCCAACAGGCAAATCGCCACAGCGTTCTTGCAGCGCTTCCGGCAAGAGGCAGGGCACGTCTGGCCGGTTGGTGGCTACATAATCAAAGTAGCGGAATTCGGGATCGTCCACGTTGAGCAAGGTAGCCACGTACATGTCCTGGATAGCCACGTGGTCTTCGGGGCGGATGTAAATGGTTCCTTTCGGCCCTTCAAACTCCATACCTTCCATGGCGGCAATCAGCGCGTCGGCGCTGGTATCACCGCCGGTTGCCCAGAGAGCTTCCACAATTAGGAGGGCCGCGTTCATGGCGTCGGCGTCAAAAAGGTCCGGCGGCACGCTGAAGCGGGCCATGGTCTGCTCGGTTAACCAGTCGTTGATCTCATTGTCCGCCAGTGTGTAATGATAGAGGATACCGCTGGTAGAGCCAATGGCGTTGGAGAAGAAGGCGGGCATAACTACGTTGTCTACAAAAGCCGAGGCAATCGGAATTTCATCCGTCACACCCAGGTCGGTAGCCGCTTGCAGCAAGGGTACAAACCCACCACCGGCCCAGGTAACAATCAAAGCTTCCGCGCCATTGTCAACGGCCGTAAAAACCGAATCCATGTAAGCCGTAAAGTCGGTGGTGTCGGCCGGGGCGAAAATATCATCTGCTACAAACTCACCGCCATACAACGTGCAGGCGTCGCGGAAAGCGGCGGCGCTGCCCTGACCAAAGGAGTAATCGGGCGCAATCTGCACAAATTTGTCATATTGGGAGGTCAGATATTGGCAGATGTTGACCGCATCCTGGTAATTGTTGCGGCTGGTGCGGAAAGAGTATTCATTAAACGTGGCCCCGGTGAGGTCATTAGCGGCGGCGGGAGCAGCAATGTGGATGATCTCGTTGTCGCGGGCCAGTTCTTGTAACGTGGCCGTCGCCCCAGAACTGACCGTACCGACCAGGAAGTCCACGCCAATCACTTCCACCAGTTCCCGGCCGACGGTGGCGGTATTTTCCGGGTTGCTCTGATCATCCCTGATATAAACCTGGATTTCACAGTCGCCCAACATGTAGCTGGTGTACCCGTTCCCGACCGTGCCGGGGTCGCCGGTGGCATATTCCATGCCCAGCGGGAACGAGCGCAGCATGTGTGCGCCATAAATGGCCAGAGCGCCGGTCTGGTCGGTAATGAAACCAACTTTGACGGGTTCGTCACAGGAGAATTCGGCTGCTGTTTCGGCGGCGGCCGGTTCCTCTGTTGGTTCGGCGGTTGGCTCTGCCGTCGGTTCTTCAACCGGTTCGGCGGTTGGCTCTGCGGCCGGCGCGTCGGTTGGTTCAGCCGCCGGGAGTTCGGTTGGCGGCGTGGTAGGCGCCTGGGTGGGGGGCGTGGTGGGCACGGCCGTGGCCGTCTCCTGCGCGCTGCTACAGGCCACCAGGAATACGGCAACAGTTAGCAGTATCAACAAGGTAAAAAATCGTTTACGGTTCATCGGTTCTACTCCTCCATAGAGTTAATTATTGACGGCCGTCCGGTTGGGGATTGGTTACGGCCGTTTACTAATAAATGCTGAAAATTCTGCGGCAAATCATTCCATAGCAACCCTCCACAGGGCAGAGAGCCTAAGGGTTTTAGAAACCGTTAGGGTCTTCATGTACCTGAAAACTGCGTCACGGCCGTCACCGCCAGTTCCGGCGCTTCAAACGGGTAAAAGTGTCCCACGCCCGGCAGCAAGACTACCTGACTATCCGGTATCTGCCGCGCCAACAAAGCGGCATTGCCCGGCGGCACCACCTTGTCGCCATCGCCAAACAAAATCAGCGTCGGCGCCTGCACCTGGGCCAGTTTGTGTTCAAAACTGGCCTCCTCAGACATCAACGCTAGGCCAATGGCTAACTGCGCCTCATACGCCGCCGGGTCTATGGGATGCGCCGCCCGGTAAGCCACCCATTCCTCGATAAATTCGGGATGCGCTTCGGCAAAACCGGGCGCAGTGCTGACCAGGATACCGCGCCGCAGCCGTTCGATGGGGTCGCCCCTGGTATCCATCAGCACCAGCAGCGCCTCCTGGGTAATGCGGATGTGGTTGGGGCCGCCAAAGTTCGTCGCCGAGAGGAGCAGCTTGCTGACCAGGTGCGGGTAAGTGAGCGCCAATGCCTGGGCCACAAAACCGCCCATGGAGTGTCCGAGTACGGCCGTTCTCTCAATCCCCAATGCCGTTAACAAAGCGGCCGTATCATCGGCCAACAATTGCGCCGTGTATGGCCCCTTGGGTTTGTCCGTGCCACCCACGCCGCGGTTGTCAAAGGCAATCACCTGGAAATGGGCCGCCAGACCGGGGATCATCTTGTGCCACATCCAGCGGTCATAGCCCAACCCGGCAATCAGCAGCAGCGGCTCGCCAGAACCATGAACGTCGTATTCAATGTGGATATTGTTTGCGTTAATCGTCGGCATGTTGTGATATGTAATTGAGTAATTACGTAATTTACCCAATTACTCAATTACTCAATTACCAAATATCTCTGCTTCAATTCCGCCTTCATCACCTTACCATAGGGTGAATAAGGCAGGGCATCGGTAAAAATGACGCGGCGGGGGACTTTGTAGCGGGCCAGGCGTTGGCGGCAAAACTCTTGCAGTTCTTCTTCTGTGGCCGTTTGCCCCGCCGCCAACACCGTCACCATCAAACCCACCTCGCCCCACGTTTCGTCCGGCTGGCCGATGAGGGCGCACTCGGCCACTGCCGGATGCGCCAGGAAGATCGCCTCTACTTCGGCCGCATACACATTCTCGCCGCCGCTGATGATCATGTCTTTGAAGCGACCGGCGATGGTAAAGTAGCCATCGGCGTCCTGGCGGGCCATGTCGCCGGTATAAAACCAGCCGTCGCGCAGCGATTCGGCCGTGGCCTGGGGATTGTTCAGATAACCGGCGCAGACGTGCGGGCCACGAATGATAAGTTCGCCCGTTTCGCCCATTGGCACGTCACGGCCGTTGCCATCCACCAGGCGCATCTGGCTGTGAAAAATCGGTTTGCCCACCGAACCCGCCTTGCGCACCGATTCCTCGTCGCTCATGGTAAAGCAGTTCGGCCCTACTTCGGTCAGGCCGTAGCCCTGGCGAAAAACACAGCCGGTAGCCTGCCGCCAGGCTGCCAGCAGTGAGAGTGGGCAGGGCGCGCCGCCGCTGATGAACCAGCGCATCCGGCTAAAATCAATTTTCGGCAAAATGGCGGTCTTGAGCCACACCTGAAACAACGTAGGTACACCCAGCACCACCGTGCAGCCCTCTCGCTCCATCACCCGCAGCGATTCTTCAGCGTCAAATTCGCGGGCCATCACCACGCGACCACCAACGTAAAACAGAGGAGTCAGAAAAACAAACAGGCCGCCGGAATGAAACATGGGGGTGAAAATAGGGGCAACGTCAACGGCCGTCAATTCCCAACTGATAACGGTGTTGATGGCGTTCCACAAAAGCTGGCGGTGGGGAATAATGGCCCCTTTGGGCTTGCCGGTGGTGCCGGAGGTGTACAGAATGCAGTGCGGCGATTCGCCGTTCAGGTCAACAGGGCGCGGGGGTTCGGTAGACGGCCGTTTGGCCATCGCCGCCTCCCCAAGATGTTCGGACACCACGTGTTCCACCTGAATGTGGCCCCGCAGTTCTGCCAATACCGCCTCAAATTCCGGGCCGAAAATCAAAAAGCACGGCGTACAATCATTCACAATATAACGTAGCTCCGCCGCCGCCAGCCGCCAGTTCAGCGGCGTAAACACCGCGCCAATCTTGCCGCAGCCATAGAGCAAATCCACAAACAGCACACTGTTGTGCGCCAGCAGCGCTACCCGGTCGCCCAATCCCACGCCATAATCGCGCAGCCAGTTGGCGGCCCGGTTGGCGCGGGCATTGAGTTCTGCATAGGTAAACCGGCGGCTGGTTGCCAGTTCCAGCAGGGCTTCTCGATCTGGTGTTAATTCCGCCCGTTTGCTCAGTAAATCGCCAGCGTGCATGTGGCCCATCTCCTCTTCGTGGGCGCATCCTAACACAAGGCAGTTACCAGCCAGTAACAATCCCCTGGGAAAAGAATTCCCAGGCGCCACAGGGAGAGCGCCAAAGCGCACTGAAAAAATTGCGCCGCACCCCCACTGCCACGAGACCTTAATGTGCGCCAAAAGCGTAAAAAGACCTGACCACAGAGGCACAGAGGAAAAACCAGAATTCTCTGCGCCTCCGTGGCTCTGTGGTGAATGATTGAGATTGGTTCAATCGCGGAGATTGAATCAATCATCCCCCCGTTTGCCGGATCGTTTCGTAAAGTTTGGTTGTTTCGGGCATCGGTTCCACCCCCCACTTGTGCCGCAGCGTCTCCCGGCAGCGTTCATACGTGTGTAACGCCTGGGTACGGTTCCCCTGCCCGGCATACGCCAGCATCAGCAGCCGGTACGCTTCCTCCGCGCCATCGTCACGGACTAAAATTGCCTGGCATACCTGCGCCGCCTCCTCCCACGTTTCCTGCGCCACCAACGCCTGCGCCAGCCGCGCCGCCGCTTGCAAATAGAGCGCCCGCAAACGCTCCTGCTCGGCGCTGGCCCAGTCGTAATAGGGGTACGCTTGCAGGTAATCGCCCTGGTACAACGACAGCCCGCGTTTGTAGTGGGGAATAGCCGCCGCCGGGTCTTGTTTGAACAGGCGGTCGGTCTGCGCCAGCAGCCGCTCAAATTCGGCCGCATCCAGCCACAAATCTGCCTCTAACCGCAAACCGTAGCGCACCCCTTTGCGCAAAATGAAGGCGGATGGGGCGTGGCGCTGCCGTTCCGGCTCCAGCACGGCGCACATGGCGCTGTAGGCAATTTTGAAGTCACGCACGGCGTCATCGGGGGCCATTTCCGGCCAGAGCAGATCGCAGATTTGTTCGCGGTGCAGCACCTGGCCGTGATGGGCCACAAAGAGCAAAAAAAGCTGCAATGCCTTTTTGCGCTGCCACGCGCGGTGGGGCACTTCTTCCGCGCCGCGCCAGAGACGAAACGTGCCCAGGGTTTGCACCCGCAACTGGTAACCGGGGTGCAGTTCCAGGGCAGACAGGCCCAACTGCGCCAATAGATTTTCGGCGTAGGCGCTCTCTTGCCGGGTTTCGCGGGCAAACAGGAGCAGCGGCACCAGCGCGTGAATATCTGGCGGTCCCAACAGGGTGGAGCGCAAAAACAACATGTCATAGCCATGCGCCTGGCACAGTTTGAGCAAGATGGCGATGTCGCGCGACAAACGGGCCTCGTCGCCGGTTTGCCGCCAGAGCAGGCATTGCCACAGGCGAGCGACGGCTTCACCATAGGGGTCGCCACAGGCGCGGAAGCCGATGATGGCCTGGGCCAGCCAGCCAGCGGCCTCATGGGGCTGGTTTGCCAAAAGATAGGCCGCGCCCATGACGACGCGGATACCGGCCTCAATCCATTCATCGCCGGCCGCGCGGGAGATTTCGATTCCTTGTGTAGCTACCTGCACGGCCGTGTCCAGATCACCCCGGAACCCATGCGCTTGGCACAGCCCCCAACTGGCTTCTACCTTCAGCCGGGGCACATCCAGCCGGTCGCTAAAACGAATGGCTTCTTCATGGCAGCGGGCGGCTTCGCGGTAGCCGGTTTCATTTTTCAGCAGCGTCCAGGCGTGCCCCTGCCGCATATACCCTACGGCCGTGACAAAATCCGAATGTAACGCCCGGCCACGTTCGGTGCCTTCAACGGCCGTTTGCATGGCCAACTCCTGTTCCCCCTGATACGCCAGAATGAGCGACAGCAGCAGCAGCGTTTCGCGGTGGGCGCGGGGGCGCAAAACCGGTTCGCGCCGCTCCTTTTCCGCCTGCTCTTCCAGCAGCCGCCGCGCCTCGGCCAGCCGCCCGGTGCGCAGCAAAATGCGTACCGGCAGTTCCACCTGGGTGGGGCCTTCCTGGCGCAGTTCGCGCACCTGCGCCTGGTACTGGCGCGCTTCCTCCGGGCGGCCCAGGTTCAGCAGGTTTTCGGCCAATAATTCGCACAAACGGGCGCGGCTCTCCCGGTCATCCTGCCCATCGGCCAGACTGAGCGCCTCTTGCAAAAGCTGTTCGGCCTGATTGGGGTTCACCGTGTCCAGGTAGACCCGCGCCTGGCCGCGTAGGGCCTGGCTTAACGCCGGGATGTCGTTTAACAGGCGGCTGCGTTTTTCGGCCTGCTGGTACCAGCCCAGCGCCACCTCAAAACGGCTGTGCAGCCGGGCAATATCGCCCAGGTAGGTGAGCAGCGGCGGCTGATTGGCCAGCGTGTCCGCCGGTAAGGCGCCAATCCAACCGGCCAATGTGTCTAAACGGCCGTTGCGCACCATCTCCTGCCCCATGTCCGTTAAGAGCGCCGCCGCTTCGGGAAAGGCCGCCGCTTGCAGCCAGTGGTATACGGCCGTTTCCTCCTCCCCTTGTTCCTGGGCATACACGGCGGCCCGCCGGTGGGCGGCCTGGGCTTCAGCGGCGGAAAGCTGCTGCGTCAGCAGTTCGCGGAACAGGCGGTGGTAGCGCACCTGCCCCTCACCGGCATCCACCACAAACAGGCCATTTTCCAGCAGGTAATTCAAGATTTGCTGGCTGTCGTGGGCGTTACGCACGTAGTCACAGCGCCTGGCCGTCATCTGGCGCAAGACGGAGGTGAGGTGCAAAAATGCGCGGATGTCAGCCGGCTGCTGCGCCAATACCTCTTGCGTCAGATAAGCAAACAGGTCGCCGGTGGAGCCGGACAGTTGGGCCACCGCTTCGGCAAAAGTAGCGCCGTTATCTTTTTGCAGATTTTTCCAGACGAGCTGCAAGGCGATAGGCCACCCTTCCAGTTTTTCCACCAGCAGCGCCGCCTGTTCCAGCGTCAGGTCATGGCCGTAGCGGGTGCGGAACAGGGCGTCAATTTCCACCGGCGTAAAGGCCAGTTCGGCCTGTTCAATCTCCAGCACTTCCCCTTTGACGCGCCAGTTGAGCAGGGTGGGCATGGCAATGGGATGGCGCGTGGCCAGGATGATGTGCAGATTGTCCGGCGCTAACCCGGTAAGCCGATCCAGGATGAGGATGGAATCGCCGGTCTGCTGCAACTGGTGAACGTCGTCCAGCACCAGAAAGAGCGGGTAATCAGGCGGGATAGCGCGGCTGCATTCGTTGATGAGGCTGTCGGTCACGGCCGTCCAGGGCACAACGCCACGATTACTGCTCCACTCCTCCAAAACTGCCAGCGGCGCGTCCGACAATCCCGGCAACGCCGTCACAAACCCATGCAACAAATGGGTCAGAAACCGCTGCGGGTCTCTATCTTCGGCGTCCAGACGATACCAGATGAGGGACAGCGGCTCCCCGGCCAACGCCGCCAGCGCCGTACTCTTGCCATAGCCCGTGCCCGCCTGCACAATGGTCAGGCGATAGTCGCGCGCTTCCAACAACCGCTGCGTCAGGCGTGGCCGTGGCAGCGTATACTTCTGCGCGCGCGGCGGCGCCAACTTGGTGCGGACAATCAGATTAGATGGATACATACAATCTCAGTGTGAAATCCAGAGAGCGTAATCTACTGGTTCACCATTTGTGAAGAAGTGTTATAATGAACCGGGCAAGAGGTACTTATGACAGCACATGTGGAATCATTACCCAAGATAGGACGCCTTGAAGTTGACATTAAAGTCACGGCCGACATCAACATTTCCGCGTATGCGGCCCGGCAAAAGGTCAACAGTTTTGTCTTAAGCGAAATCAGCTACATGATGCATGCTGCTGAACCAACGTTGGTTTTGGGTGATCGCATTTGTTGGCGTGTGCCGGTTGTCTTGTCATTGGCTTCAATTGGTAACGTCGGCGAAGTTGGGACTATAGACGTTGACGTAGAATCTGGACAAATGCACATTTCGCCCCAACAAATTACGGAGATTGAGGCACGTGCCCAAGACCTTGTTAACCGTCCCTCATCAGAAACAGCAAAATGAGGGAGACTGCCTGGCTGCCTGTGCCGCCATGGTACTCGATTACCTCAATCGTTCTATTGATTATCCCCAGCTCTTACAACTGCTAAAAATCAAACCATTTGGCGCACCTGCCAGCCATGTCCGTTTTTTAGAACAACTGAACCTGTCTGTTACCTATCGTGTGACGGATATGGGTGGTATAGAGAACTTGTTGGCGCAAGGTCAACCGATCATAGTTTTTGTCCGCACCGGCGAATTGCCCTACTGGGACTACAGCACAGACCACGCAATCGTTGTCGTGGGTATTGATGATGCCACCATCTACGTAAACGACCCCTATTTCACCCAGGCCCCCATTGCCGTGTCTCGAGGCGACTTTGAACTGGCCTGGCTAGAGCGTGATTATTATTATGCGCTTATCACTCAATAAAATGATGGGTGTGCCTATCATCCTAAATGAGCCAGGAACGCCTGCATAAACGCTTCCGGTTTTTCGATGTGGGGGCTGTGGGCGGCGTCGGCGATGACTACTTCCTGATACGCGCCGCCATTGGCCTGATACTGTTCCAGCACGGCCCGCGTTTGCGAAACCATTGGCTGCGGCGGGTAAACGTCAGCACCGGGCCAGCCGGGCACATACCCCAGTTGCCCCAATGTACCCATATCAAAAAAGGAGTTGTCGGCCACGATCATGTCGCTGTCGCCGCGCACCCAGAGGATGGGTGGTTTGTGCGGCGATTGGGCTAGGGCACTGACGTTGAAATACTTCGGGCTGGTAGCGTTGATGGGGCCGTATTGGCCGGGGGCTACGTTGGGCCAGTTGACTGAAGGTGTCAGGTCGCCGGGGTAGCGGCCTTCGCCTGTTCTTTGCAACAAGGCGGCCGTTAAAAACTCCTCTTCGCGTGCGGCCTGAAACGGCGCTTTGTAATAGAAAGTGTTGATCACGTTACGCGGCGAGTTGGGGTCTTCGGCACTGCGATCTCCTTCCTGGATACGGCGGATAAACTCCGGGTTAACCACGCCGCCGCCGGAACCGGCACAATCATCATAACAGGGGACGCCATCTACCCCCTTCGTACCGCCAAACCCATACGGGCTGATGGGGTTGACCAGCGTCAGTGAGGCGACCAATTCGGGGTAGTCGAGCAGGAATTGCATGATGACGCCGCCGCCAAGTGACCAACCCACCAGATGGGCCGGCCGGTCGCCAAAGGCGTCAGACAATGCTTTCAGGTCATCGGCCCAGTCGCGCGCGCCACGGGTGGCGTCTACCAGCAGGTCTTCGCTGTCGCCATAACCGCGCAGGTCGGGGGCGATGCAGAAGTAGCCATCGGGCAAGGCCAACATTGTTTCTTCCCAATAGGTGGCCGATGAAAAGTTGCCGTGAATGAAAACAACGGGCACACCATCTGCCGCCCCACGCAGTAAGACGTGGGTATGGAGGCGAGCGGTTGGCACCATTTTGGATGTGATTCCGGGTAATGTGGGGGCAGACATTTTATTTTTCTCCTTATTTTGTGTAGATTGGCTCAATCTGAGAGATTGAACCAATCTTGAATGCCAGGAGTATACCGCAAACGAGTAACAGGGAAGTCACATTTGTTTTTTTTGCCATACAAAACTGAATGACAATTACATCTACCTGGACCCACCTCCAGCAATTCTCAATTTACCGAGAGCCGGCGATTAAAATCGCGCCTACACAAAGCAAAGCCCACCTTCGTGGGCTGGGCGCCAGTCGGCGAAGGCCGACTTTGCCTCTTGTTGGTGCAGATTTATCTGCCGCCGCCAGCCAAATTGAGAATTGCTGACCCACCTCATCTCGTTCTTGACAAACTGGTGGCTTATCCCTATACTATGCTCATCAATAGGCGAACGTTCGCCCGAACGTTCGCAAAGCTGGCGGAAGCGGGCACCAAGAGGAGAAGATGTCCAAAATCACTCTTAAAGATGTGGCGATGGCGGCTGGCGTCAGTTACCAAACCGTCTCTAAGGTTCTGAATAAACAAGCGACGGTTTCTCCAGAAACGGAAGAGCGCATTTGGGAGGCAGTGCGCCAACTGCATTATCGCCCCAACGTCAGCGCCCGCAATTTACGCACCCAATCGAGCAACCTGATCGGTTATGCCTGGCAGCGGGCAGCAGACGAATCGCCCCGACCGATTCTTGACCAGTTTTTGTATAACGCCGTGCTGCGCTTTGAACAAGCGGGATACCACGTGCTGACGCTGCTGATGGGTAGTGATGAGGAAATGGACGTGACGATCTACCGGGAGTTGTACGGCCGTCGTCAGGTCGAAGGTTTTATTCTGGCGGACACAAACCACGATGATCCCCGCATAGCCTATCTCATCGAACAAAATATCCCATTTGCCAGTTTTGGCCGGGCGAATGATGCCTGGGATTTTTGCTGGGTGGATGTGGACGGCCGTCACGGGATGCATATTGTCGTCGAACATTTACTGGCGCAGGGCCACCGGCGTATTGGCCTGATCACCTGGCCCGAAGGTTCAGAAGCCGGAGCGCACCGGGAAGCCGGTTACCAGGACGGGCTGGCGGCTGCCGGTATTGAACTAAACCCCCGATGGATTGTGCGTGGTGAAAATACGGTGCAGACAGGAGCCGAAGGAACGACAAGGCTTTTGGATTTACCGGCGGCGGAGCGGCCAACGGCCGTTATGTGCATCAGCGACTTTATTGCCATCGGCGCTCTTAACGTGGCCCGCGCCGCCGGTTTGCAGCCGGGGCCAGACATCGCCATTACCGGCTACGACGACCTGCCCATGAGCCAGTTCTTCCACCCCCCACTCACCACCGTACACCAACCTATCGCCGAGGTCAGCCGGCAACTGGCCGAACTCCTCCTCAAACAAATCAACCACGAACCAATTGCCCAAAAAGGGATTTTGCTAAACCCGCGCCTGGTGGTGCGGGAGTCGAGTAGAGGCTAGAAGTTCAACTTCTGCGCAGAAGTTGAACTTCTAAACAGGGAAAGTAGATGTTTTTACAGGCAGTGATATTTGATCTGGATGGCGTGATTACGGATACGGCCGAATACCATTACCGCGCCTGGCAACGGCTGGCCGATGAAGAAGGGCTGCCCTTTGATCGGGCGGTGAATGAACGGCTGCGTGGAGTATCACGGCGGGAATCATTGGACATTATTTTGCACGGCCGTACCTACCCATCCGAAAAAATAGAAGCGATGATGGCCCGTAAAAATGAGTATTATCGCCAGATGCTCGGCCAGATTTCTGCCGCCGATTTGTTACCCGGCGTGTTGCAACTACTAGATCAACTGGACGCCGCCCACATTCCTTATGCCATTGCCTCGGCCAGCCGGAACGCGCTGGACGTGGTACAAAGCCTGGGCATCGCACATCGTCTGGCGGTGCTGGCCGATGGGCACAGTGTCCCCCGTCCCAAACCGGCCCCTGACTTGTTCCGTTACGCGGCTGCCCGACTGAACGTACCCCCGGCGCAATGCCTGGTGGTGGAAGATGCCGCCGCCGGTATTGAAGCCGCGTTGGCCTCTGGAATGCCCGCGCTGGCTCTGGGGCCGGCCGAACGTTTTGAGACCGACCATTTACGCCACAGCCATTTTGCCCGGCGCGAAAGTCTGGATGGTCTGACGCTGGCTGATTTGCAGGCAATGACCAGGCCCGAACCCCTTTGGACGATAACGCAGGAGACATTTGACCCAACGCGGCAGCATCACCTGGAAACCGTTTTTACCCTGGGCAATGGTTACTTTGCCAGCCGGGGCAGCTTTGAAGAAGGGTATCCTGGCGAAGTCGCCACTACCTTTGCACATGGCATTTACGACAAGACGCCGGTGGTTTTTACCGCACTGGTCAATTTGCCGGGCTGGTTTGACCTGGCTTTGCGGGTAAATGGCCATCTCTTCCGCCTGGATCAGGGCGTCATTCTTCATTTCCAGCGGCAGTTGGATGTGCGCCAGGGAGTTTTGCAGCGGCAGGTACGTTGGCAGTCGCCGGATGGAGTAATACTGGATTTGTTGTTTGAACGGTTTGCCAGTTACGCCCAACCGCATGTAGGGGCGTGGCGGTTATTGGTCACGGCCGTGAACCAACCCTGCCACCTCACCATCGAAACCGGCATCAACGGCCATGTCACCAATGGCGATGGCGGCAACAAAATTTACCTGCGCCACTGGGAACATCTGGCCCAGGGGCAGGATGAAAATGAGGCCATCTGGCTACACAGCCGCACCAACGAGAGCCAGATCGAACTGGGCACGGCCGTTAGCTTGTACAGCTCGGCAGACGCGGCCTCTGTTCGCCAGCAATGCCCCGGCCAACCCCGTTTCCAACTGGCTCACAATTTGCCGGTAGGCCAGAGTTTGCAGATCGACAAGCTGGTTAGCTATGCCGCCAGCCGAGATGCCATTGCCGGCAGCAAACCGGCTTCGGCGCGTGCCCTGGCCCACCTGCACGGTCAGACCTATGACGCGCTCAAGTCCGCCCATGTCGCCGCCTGGGCCCGCTTGTGGCAGGAGAGCGATGTCCTCATTGAAGGAGACGACGAAGCGCAACTGGCCGTTCGTTACAACCTTTTCCAGCTATTAGCTGCCGCGCCCCAACACGACGAACGAGCCAGCATCGGCGCTAAAACCCTCAGCGGTTATGGTTATGCCGGTCACGTTTTTTGGGACACCGAAATTTTCATGCTGCCCTTTTTCAGCTACAGCCACCCGGCTATTGCCCGCAACATGCTGCATTACCGCTACCACACGCTGGCCGGGGCGCGGCGTAAAGCGGCCGCTAACGGCTTTGATGGGGCACAGTACCCCTGGGAAAGCGCCGCTACCGGCGACGAAGTAACGCCCACCTGGGTGACGCATTTCAGTGACCCCAAGAAGTTGGTGCGCATCTGGACGGGTGACATTCAAATCCACATTTCCGCCGATGTGGCTTATGCCATCATGCAATACTGGCGCATCACCGGTGACGATGCCTTTATGCGCGACTATGGCGCGGAGATGATTCTAGACACAGCCCGCTTCTGGGCCAGCCGAGCCGAGCCGGAAGGGTCTAACGGTGCGCGCCAATATGCCATCCGTGACGTGATTGGCCCGGACGAATATCACGACCATGTGGATAACAACAGCTTTACCAACTTTATGTGTAAGTGGCATTTGCAGACGGCGCTGGGCGTCCGTGCCTGGCTGCACCAACACCATCCGCATGAGGCGGCCAAACTGGAGCAACGCCTGGGCTTATCCGAGGCGGCTTATGCGTATTGGCAGGATGTGATTAATCATCTCGTTTTTTTGTATGACCCGGAAACGCACGTCATTGAGCAGTTTGAAGGTTTTTTTGAACGTGAGCCGGTTGACCCGGCGTTTATTGCCAGCGCGGACAAATCGCTTCAGGTGATATTTGGCATTGAAGGGGCCAACGAACGACAAGTTCTGAAGCAGGCGGATGTGATCATGCTGCTCTGCCTGTTCCGCGACCAGTTTGGCCGGGATGTATGGCAGGCCAATTGGGACCGGTATATGCCCATTACCGATCACCGCTATGGCTCGTCGCTTGGTCCCAGTTTTCACGCCTGGGCTGCCTGCGAAATGGATCGGCCGGAGGAGGCATACCAGCACTTTATGCTGGCCTGCCGTGCTGACCTGCATGATGTGCGCGGCAATGCAGGTGAGGGCATTCACGCCGCCTCGTTAGGCGGGGTGTGGCAGGCGCTGGTTTTTGGCTTTGCCGGTTTGCGCCTGACGAGTGAAGGGGTGGTGTTACGGCCGTGCCTGCCCGCACACTGGCAGCGATTAGCCTTTCACTATTGGCATCAGGGGCAACGACGGCGCGTAGATATTCAACGCAAAGAAGGCAAAGAAAAGGAGGTGGTTATACGGCACGAATGATGAAATGGGAGTGAAGTGGCACGGTGGGAACACGGGCCACTGCTAAAGGGTAAGCCGCACCGCACACCCTCACCCGGCAAGGTATGAATGTGCGGCCCGGCCCATGAGACGGTCAAGTCCCGGTAGGATTATAACAACGAACAGCCAGATTGCCGTGATATTGACCTTCATAATTTAATGAAATGGTAGAGACGATGCCATGTAACGGCGCTACCCCAGACGATTTGAAAGGAGAAGGAACATGAAACGTCATTGGTTTACCCTATTCGTGGCGCTGCTGTTAAGCGCCCTATTGTTTGCTTGTAGCGGCAGCGGAGGTTCGACCACAGAACCAACAGCGCAAAGTGAGACAGCGGCGGAAACCGCGTCTGAACCCACAGCAGAAAGTAGTGTGGAAGAAGCAGCCGCTGACTGCTTTATGGAAGTGGAAGATGGGGCCACCATCACCTTTTCCGGTTGGGGCAACGAAACCGAGCAGCAGGTGTATCGGGATTCGATCAATCGGTTTAAGGAAGTTTGCCCGGCTGTTACCGTAAATTATGAACCCATTCCCGACGAATTCCAGACCAAGCTGAAGGCGGCCATGGCTGGCGGCACCGCCCCCGATGTCTTTTACGTGGACGACCAGTTAATGACCGCCTTTGCTGCCAGTGGCCAGCTATTGGCGTTGGATGAGTACATGGCCGACGCCGGCGTCAGCCGCGATGACTTCATTACCCCCCTGCTCACCATCTTTACGTTGGATGGGAAGACATATGGCCTGCCCAAAGACTGGGGCACATTGGGGCTGATCTACCTGCCGGAGGTGTTTGCCGCGGCGGGTATTGACGAACCAACAGCCGATTGGACGTGGGATGATTTGCGGACAGCAGCGCAGGCCATTGCCGAAAATACGGATTTTGCTGGTTACTGCCAGGGGGCAGATTGGGCGCGTTTTGCGCCCTGGGCCTTTTCCAATGGCGGCGCTTATGCCACCGAGGACTACGCCACGGCGACGCTGGATACGCCAGAAATCAAAGAAATGGCGGCGATGCAGTTGGAAATGTTCCAGGAAGGTAGCCTACAACGGGCGTCTGACCTGAGCGCCGGGTGGTGTGGGGAAGCCATCGGCAAGAAGTTAGCCGGTTTGACACTCGAAGGTGGTTGGATGGTCAACTACATGCGCACGGAATACCCCGATGTGGAATGGAAAGCGGTACTCCTGCCGCAAGGGCCGGATACCCGCGCCGATGTCATTTTCACCAATGCCATTGGCGTCAATGCCTTCACCCAATACCCACGAGCGGCCGCCGCATTCACCATCTTTGTCACCGGCCGTGACAATCAGGGCGAAATTGTAAAAACAGGGTTTGCTTACAGCACGCATCCGGATCAGGCTGATCTGGTGCAAGATGCAAACGACAAAGCTATTGCCGAAGGTGGACTGCTGCCAGATAGCCGCGTGGCTTACTGGGGGCCAAACACGGGCCGCGTCAATGATGCGGTTAGCCAGGCTTTAGAACGCATTTTCTTGAACGACCAGAGTGTAGACCAGGCTTTTGCCCAGGCGCAAGAAGAAGCGCAGGCGGCATTAGACGAAGTTCGGTAGGTACGTAATTGAGTAATTGAGTAATTGGGTAATTGGGTAATTGGGTAATTGGGCAATGACACAATTACCTGATTACCCAATTACCTCTTTAGGAGGTGGTTTATGCAAGCCCAACAAGTGCGCCCCAAAGTGAGTGGTTCCAAAGTCAGTGGCCGGGCCAACGTGGCCGCGGCGGTGGCGTTTGCCGTGATTGTCATTGTGCTGATGGTGATAGCTTTGGTGAATGCGCCGGTAAAGACGAACCCGCTCATTGCCCGGAGTCTGGAATTGTATCTGGAGCAGGTGCGATTAACGGCCGTGCCCTTTTTAACGGCCGTAGCCATCCTCGGCGTCATCATCGGTTTGTATGCCGCCCGCGCTGTGCGCCAGGCCTGGGATAAACCCGGTCAGCGTGCTGAACTGCTGGCCGCTTATGGTTTTCTCGCTCCCTACTTACTGGTCCTGCTGACCTTTACGCTGGGCGTCTTGTTTTTTGCCTTCTATGTCTCCTTCACCGATTATGGCATTTTTACCGAACCAAAATGGGTTGGCCTGGATAATTACCGGCGCGCCTTTACTTCGCGCACTTTCCAGCAATCACTTTACAATGTATTCTGGTTCGCTTTCATCGTTACCTTTGCGCAAACGGCTATTGCCATTGCCCTGGCGGTATTACTTAATGCTCCCATACGCTTCAAACAATTTTTCCGCACCATTTTTTATGCCCCCAGCGTTACCTCTTCGGTCGTCATTACCCTCATTTTTATCTGGCTCTATTTGAAGACCGGTTATATCAACTACTGGATTGCCACCATGCTGGGCTGGTTTGGGCAGACATGGGCGCCCATAGATTGGCTGGGGGACCCGCGCGGTCTCTTTCAAATTATCGTCGCCTGGTTTGGCGTCGCCATTCCCTCAGAGTATTGGTATTTGCGCGGCCCCAGCATCGCCTTGATGTCCTTGATGGCCATGAACATCTTCACCACCGTGCCCACCTTCATGATTATGTTCCTGGCGGCGCTGCAAGATATTAACCCGGTGGTGTATGAAGCAGCGGCCATTGATGGGGCTACTGGCTGGCAGCAGTTTTGGAAGGTGACGCTGCCGCTGCTGCGCCCAATTATTGTTCTGGTGTTGGTCTTGGGCACGATTGGCACACTACAAGTGTTTGACCAGGTGTATCTGGCCACGTCTGGCGGCCCGCTAGGCACCACGCTGACGCCGGTTTATGAGGTGTTTACTCGCGCCCTGGGCAAGCTGGGGCCAATTGAAATGGGGTATGGAGCGGCTCTGGCTTTTATCCTGGCGGTGATCATTTTCATCTTCACTTACTTCCAGCGCCGCTTTGTGGAAAAGGGAACGCAGCTTTATTAGCATTCGTAGGGCGATAAATCGCCTACTACGAACGATTGCGGAGGAGATTGGCAATGGCCACAACAAGCAGCCCAACTGCCCCGGTGAAGGGGAAAACGGTAATGGAAAGCAGGTCAGGTAAACCGGCGCGGTTTTATGTGGGCCGGGTGGTGCGGTACACGGCCGTCATCCTCATCGGCCTGGTCATGTTCACCCCCTTTATCCTGGCTTTCCTGGGCACCTTTAAGACCGGCGCGGAAATCATCGCCTATCCACCCCAACTGTTGCCCTCCGAATGGTTATCGGGAAACTGGGTACGGGTGTGGAACGCAGACTTTGGTCAGGGGGGCACCTTTCCCCGCTGGCTGTTTAACACTGCCTTTCTCTCGGTCATTATCGCCGTAGCCCAGGTAATTTTTTGCTCCATGGCCGCGTATGCCTTTGCCCGTATGCGGTTTGCCGGTCAAGACGCACTTTTGGCCTTTATGCTGTTGACGATGATGATCCCCGGCGCGGTGACGCTCATTCCGGCCTTTGTGTTGATGGCGAAATTACAACTATTGAATACGTACTGGTCATTGATTTTGCCGGGCCTGGTGAGCGCGGGCGGCATTTTCATCCTGACCCAATTTTTCAAAGCCATCCCCCGCGATCTGGAAGAGGCGGCTTTTATGGATGGCGCCAGCCGTTTTCAGATTTACAAGGATGTGTTGCTGCCCCTGGCGCGGCCGGCGTTGCTGACCATTTTCATCCTGCAATTTCAAGGGATGTGGAATAACTTTCTGACACCGCTGTTGTATCTGAATGCGCCCCGGATGTGGGTATTGAACGTAGCCCTCTCGGTATTTAGCGACCAGTATGACGCCAATTACAACCTGGTGCTGGTAGGGGCGATGTTTAACGCTATTCCCATCCTGATATTGTTCTTCTTCTTCAGCCGGTACTACATTGAGGGTGTTTCGTATGCGGGGGTGAAGGGGTAGTTGGCAGGTAGGGGCGAGGCAGTTGGGGCAAGATTGGTCTGGCAAGACACGGTTATGCCCAACTGCCTCGCCCGTACAGCAGGTGTTCAAGTGAGGAAAGGGCAAAATGAAAATAGCAATGGTGGATGACGGCCGTACAGCGCCGGGTGTTGGGTCTATTGTACGGGCAGCACTCAGGGATGCGGCGGATGATTTGTTCGTCACGGCCGTTGTTAACCTGATCTGGCTCATTTTAACGCTGCTGATTATCACAGCGCCACCGGCCCTTGTCGCCCTCTTTTACGTGGGCAACCGCAAGGCGCACGGCGAAGTCACCGAAGTCAGCGACTTTTTCTTCGCCTTGCGCCACTATTTCTGGCCTGCCTGGCGTTGGG